>JAGWRH010000425.1 GCA_028876695.1 Acidobacteriota bacterium
ATCGGTGGAGGGCAAGGTGGTCGAGACGCGGCCGCTGTGCCCGTATCCGCAAGTGGCCATCTACAAGGGCAGCGGCGACACGAACGACGCCGCGAACTTCGTCTGCGGAAACGCGAAGTGGTGAGCTGACCTCCGCCCGCCATTCAAAAAATGTTGAGGGCGCGAATCGCCCTCAGAATGCCGAATAGCACTGCGGCTCAGCGCTACCGCGTTGCTGCCTGCTTCGACGTAAATCCGAAGAGCCGCATGGCATTTTCCTTCAAGATCAGCGGGCGGACGTCATCTTTAATTCCAATTTTCTCGAAATCCGCCAGCCAGCGGTCCGGAGTGATCAGCGGGTAATCGGAGCTGAAAAGCATTTTGTTCTTCAGCAGGGTATTGGCGTACTGAATCAGGTTCGGCGGGAAATACTTCGGCGACCAACCGGACAGGTCGATGTACACCTGCCGCTTGTGCAGGCAAATCGAGAGGGCTTCATCCTGCCACGGGAACGACGGATGCGCCATGATGATGGGCATGTCCGGAAAATCGACGGCCACATCATCGATGTACATGGGATTGCCGTATTTCAGGCGAATTCCGCCGCCGCCGGGCATTCCGGTACCGATGCCGCTGTGCCCGGTGTGGAATAAGACCGGCAGTTGGGCCTCTTCGATCACCTTGTAGAGCGGATAGACGATGCGATCATTGGGAAAGAACTGCTGGATGGGCGGATGCAGCTTGAATCCGCGAATCACCCCGGACTTAATCAGGCGTTTGGCCTCTTCGATCGCCGCCGGCCCCTGCGTGGGATCGACGCTGGCGAAGGCCATCATGATGTCCGAGTTTTGCGCGGCGAATTCGACCACCGTGTCGTTCGAAACCTGAGGACGGCCGGAAAGCCGCTCGGAGACGGTGAAGATCACGCAGCCGATGTTGCGCGAACGGTAGTATTCGGCCATGCCCTGGCGTCCGCGTGGGGCGCCTTCTCCGAAGTATTTGCGGGCGGCTTCATCCGCGCCGGTTTCCTCGCCTTCATGCTCGATGTGCACATGCACGTCGATTGCTTTGAGGCGCTCCGCGTCGAACTTCTTGTCGTTGGCCATTCCGGTTGCTCCATGATGGATTGAAATGCGGGTACCGCGCGCAGCTATGCGGACGATTATCGGCTGTTTTGCGCGATTACTCAATCAAACAAGTCGCGATTCCCGGGGAAAAAGGGCCCGGCGAAAATACTAATTTAAGTGCAGCGAGGACGTCGTGGAGCATGGAGACAAAATGCACCGCTCCGCCGGCCCCAAACCGGTTTTAGCGCCGCAATTTACCGGATCGCAGGCCGGTTGGGGCCCCGAATGGTTGCCGGAGAGCTGGCATCCCAGGCGAGGCACAGGATGGCTCACGCCTATTTCGAGTCTCACGCCTTCGACAAATCTTCCCCCGACACCCACCAGCCGTGGACCTGGCTGTAGCTGCGGAAAGGCAAGTGCACGGTGGCGACCGGGCCGGCGTCCATGTGCTGCGTATCGACGACGATCAAGTCGGAGCGCCCGCCTTCGAGCAGGCGATTGGCGATTCCGACAAGATAGCCATCGCCTTCCGCAGCGTCGCGGCTGCGCGGCACAAAGCAGCATTCCTGCAGCGACGAGTCGTCTCCCACCCAAAACTGGGTGGTGGTGCGCGTCGCGTGATCGAATTTGGTGTACGAATTCGTTGGACGAAACGCCAGGTGGCCGAGCTTCGGGTTCAGCGGCTTCGTGGGATCGCTCGTAGGCATGAAGCCGATGCGGTATGGGTGGGTCACGTAGCGATCATCCTGCCGCGGCAGGGCGCCAGTTTGCGGATAGAGCTGCTCCATGCTGTATTCCGTGATGTTCTTCTTCGAGAGATCGACGGAAAGTCGAGTCAGATAGCCCGACGCAGTTTTGGGATCGAACGGCTCGCCATGCAGATTTGGGAAAAATGGGAATTGGTTTCCCAGCGCCATATCCATATCGACGTAGAGCGTGTTGCCGTCCGAAAATGTGCCCATCACGTGCGTGGCGCAGCGCGTCGGGCCTTTGAACCAGCGCAGATCCTTGCCGTCGCCGCCGCGCTCGAGCACGCCGAACCAAGTGGGCAGGGTATTATCCCAGGCAAAGTGCACCCATCCCTCCTTCATCTTGTCCACTCGCGTGGCGAATGGGATGCAGAGAAAGGCGATGTATTTTTCCGAGACCGCGAAATCGTGGAGCATGCCGACATAAGGCACTTTGACCCATGTGGACCAGGTGATGTGGCCTTTGGCGTCGGCGGAGAAGACGTACACGTCGTCGGTGTCGAGCCCCTTGCCTTCATAGCCGAAGGAGATAATTTCTCCGGTGTGAAAGTCGAACTTGGGATGCGCGGTGTGCGTCAGGCTTTGCAATTCGCCGCCCCACGTGTAGTAGTTATCGACGGTTTTGAGCGAGAGGGGGTCCATCAGCACGGGCGGGCTATCTTCCTTCATGGCCATCATTTTGCCGTTGTAATAGACGATGTGCGTGTTGGCGGTGCCGCGGCTGATGTGCTTGCCCTTTACGCTGGGATCATCGAAAAACGGATTGCGGTAAATATTGAAGAGGCGCCGCCGGGCCTCCGCCTGTGCGTCGAAGCGCTGCGTGCGGGCGTAGCGCGATTTGAAATCGACGTGGCCATTCTTGATGCGGAACATGCTGATATGGCCTTCGCCGTCGAAGGGAATGCCCTTGGGCGCGGGATACTGGAAGTCCGGCCCGACGCGATAAAACGCGCCGTCAATGTTGCTGGGAATCTCGCCTTCGATGTCGCAATCGCGCAGATCGCATTCGGTGCGGAATGGCCCATTGCCGCCGAGATACGACGACGCCGGAAAGTGCACCGCCGCCGCGCCCACGGCCGGTCCGAATGAAATTCCGCCGGCCACGGCGCTCGCACCGGCTGCCGCTGCCATCGTGCCCATGAATTTCCGGCGGTTGATCGTTTCACCGCCCGACGATTCGCCGTTTTCAGATCGCCGGCGCTTTCCCGATTTTGATTTCATAGTGGCCTCCGCATTTGAATCGCAAGGGGAAAGCTACGTGCCTAACTGCTATGGCATGCCAAAGCTGCCCGGTCGCCCGATCCGCTTCCGATTCAGCCGGTAGCATATTCGGGCGCGCGGAGCTTCGCAAGATGCGACAATACTCGTCGCGCATTATTCCGCGTCAGCCGCGGCACTACTGCTTCTTCGGCGTAAGCCGCAAGAGCTGCCCGTCGTCGTCAAGTATGTAGATCGATCCATCGGGACCTTGCACCACGTCGCGAATACGCTCGTGGAGATTGGTCAGCAGCCGTTCTTCGGACACCACCCGGTTGCCATCGAGCACCAGCCGGATCAGGCTTCGCGCCCCCATTC
>JAGWRH010000426.1 GCA_028876695.1 Acidobacteriota bacterium
ACGCTGCGCGCCGTCTGGGCCTGTACGATTTTGAACGCGCCCTCCGGCAGCGCAGGGTGGAGTTCGTTCTCCGCGAGAAGTTGCACGCCGCGATCAAAATGCTCGGGCAGCACCTGTAGCGAGAAGCTGGTGCCGCTTGATTCGTGCGCGGCAATATCGTCCAGCGCTTTCTGAAAGGCGATGCGGTCGAGAGTCGTCGTCCCATAGTCGAAGAGCTGGCCCAGAACGTCGGCGACTCCTTGCTGACTCTCGGGCTGTTGTACGTCGGGATTGGTGCGGATGCCGCCGTAAACAGAGATAGTTTGGCTCACCTTCACCGGAACCACGATCAGGTGAATGCCGTTCGAAAGTTTTGATTCGATTGGGTGCACGGGCATTTCGGGGATCGCCAGCTTCGCCAGAGCCGAGGAAGCCCACTCGGGAAGGGCCACGGGTTTCACCTCGGAAGGCGCAAAAGATTCCTGCCCGCCGAAGGTCTTCTGCGAAATCGGTTTGCCGGATTCCTCGGGAGTGAGCACCGACAGGACGGCGTGATCCGGTTGCAATATTTCCGCGGCAACTCGGTTCACGTCCGCCACGGTGACCTTGCGGATCGCTGCAATATCGTCCTCCGGTGAATTTCGCCCCTCCACGGCTACTGCGTTCGACCATTCAAAGGCGAGGCCGGAGATCGAATTGCGGCGAAACTCGGCGTCGGCAACCTCGTGGGCTTTGGCTGCTTCGACCAGATCTTCGGAGATGCCGTTCTTGACGTCGCCGGCGAGAATATTCTGAATTTCCTTGATTAGCCCGGCGCCGTCGCCTCCCTTCGGGTAGCCGGCAAGCGCTACTCCGAGCCCGGCTTTCGGAAGATCACTCACCGAGGCAAATTCGGTGAAAAGCGCCTTGCCTTGTGGAACGAGGGCATAGAGAGAGCCGCGCTCGCTATTGAGCACATCCGAAAGCACCTGCGCGGCCGCGTAGTCCGGGCTATCCATACCGGGCATGCGGAACGAGATCGCCGCCAGGGCAAACGGGAAATCCGTATCGAGATTCAGCGTGGTTGTTTTGACCGGTTGGAGGGTTACAGGCGTGCGAGGCGGCAGCTGTTTCATGGGAATTTGGCCGAAGAGCTCTTTCACCTGCGCCATCACGGCCGGCGGATCGACATCTCCAACGATGATGTACACAGCGTTATTCGGCGCATACCAGGTCGAGTAGAAATTGTGCAACATTTCGGCCGTGGTTTTGTCGAACGACGGGCGCGTGCCCAGCGCATCGTGCTCGTAAGGCGCGCCGGCGAACATCTGCTCGAGCAACTGCTTTTCGAAAACATAGATTGGGTTCGAGAGATCGGACGCTACCTCTTGTTCGATGGCGCCGCGTTCCTTCTCCCACTCGGCCGCCGAACTATCCACGCCGGACATACGCAGCGCTTCGACGTGCAGAGCGACGCTCAGATCGTCGGCGGGAACGGTGAAAAAATATTGCGTCACTGTGTTCTGGGTGTCCGCGTCAAAATCACCGCCCATGGCCGCAGTGATCTCAGCGAGTTGATCGGCGGAAAGATTCGGGCTGCCACGGAACATCATGTGTTCCAGGGCGTGGGCCATGCCCGGAAATCCGGCCGGGGCTTCGTCCGAACCGACCTGATAATTCATGACCGCCGTGGCGACCGGAGCCAGCGGATCGCGCACGATCACCACGCGCAGGCCGTTCGGAAGCGTGGCGCGAAGCACATCGGAATTGGCCTGAGCCCGCAGAATCGAGCGTGACCCAATCGGCAGAATGAGAATCAGCAAAATGCCGGCAAGTGCGATCAGAGCCTGAGCGAGCGATCGTGAGCATCGCGGCATGCGGTGTTTCCTCCAATATTTCGCGGCTGGCGCGAATGACCATAATAATTCAGCAGAGCATCCAGTTACAGCGATTCAGCCGCAGGGCGGATGTTGGCTAATACGAACCCTGCGAGCGGCCGGGTTCGACTCTTCCGAGTCGGCATGGTTTGATGAAGGCAAGAGCAGAATGGAAGATTTTACTTTGCGCCGAACGCCGAATTATGTCGTGGCGCAAGCGAGGTGCTCATGCGAGGTGCCGGAGCCGTCGTCGGCCTCCTGGTAGCGGTGCTGATCGGAGCGTTCACCTACAAGCTGTACTTCGAAAAATCTGCGGCCGCTGGGGGAACCTCCACTCCGGCCCAAACCATCGACGTGACCGGTGTGAAAATGGATCTACTGGCGATCGCTCAAGCCGAACGCGCTTATCAGGCGCAATACGGATCGTATGGGTCGACGGACGATCTGGTTTCCAGCGGCGCGATGAGCTTGCGAAAATCGGGCCGAGATGGCTACACGTATGACGTGAACGCGTCGACCGATAGTTTTCAGGCGGTAGCGCACTGTGTAAGCGATGCGCGGCCGGGATGCGTCAATTACTCAATCGATCCAACCATGACGGTACAGACGGCGCCGTAGCAGCCGGCTTTCAGCTTCAATCAACCAGGAAAACCGAAAGCGGGTCCAGAAATATCCACCCGGCAGAATCACTCCAGCGTTCAAGTCCGCTCAAAATTACGCGAATACGCTCCGGCTCGGCACGCCGCACGATGTAGTATAAGTGCGTTGATGAACCAAAGCCCGCTGGTCCCATCGCATTCGTCCCGCGAGGTCAATTTCCAATTTGAGCTCCCACCGAGCGACGTTCTTGTCGATGAGGATATCCGCATTCGATTAACTGGGATGGCTCCACGGCAGAAAGTCAGCTTTCGCGCTACAACTCATGACGATGAAACCCGGCAGTGGAGCTCCCACGCAGTGTTTTGGAGCGACTCGCAGGGAGAAATCGACTTGGCTGCGCACGAACCGATCTGTGGCTCGTATCGGGGCGTCTCGCCCATGGGATTGTTTTGGTCGATGCGGCTGGCGAACGGAAGCAACGCCGGCCCGGCCGCGACAGCGAGCTTTATCAAGAAGCATCCGCTGCCGCATTGGGTGATGCTGGAGGCGGAGCTCGAAAACTCGGCGATTGTTTCCGGAAGCATCCAGCGCAAATTCTGTTTGAGCGGAACGACCGTCCGCGATGTGGTCATAAACAACAGCAACGCGCTTGAGACTTGGACGGAGACGAGGGCGGGAAATCCCACTGGCAATGTTGCGCGGCTCTTTCTCCCTCCCGTGGCAGATGGGCCGTCGCGCAGTCGGCTTCCGGCGGTGATCGTCGTCAGCGGATCGGGCGGAGGGTTCGACATCGACAAAGCGGCCGTTCTTTCGCGGCATGGCTTCGCGACGATGGCGCTGGCATATTTTGGGGTTCCGCCGCTGCCCAAATGGCTGCACGGCGTCCCGCTTGAATACATCGAATCGGCCCTGGCGTGGCTCGCCGCGCAACCGGAAGTCGATCCGGAGCGCATCGCGATACTCGGAGTCTCGCGTGGGGCCGAACTGGCGCTGCTTGCCGCCACGAGGTGCAGCCGAATTCGGGCGGTCGTTGCTTACGCCCCGAGTTCAGTGGCTTGGGATTCAGGAGGGCGTGACAAAGCGACGAGACGAGCCATCCCCGCATGGACGTGGCGGGGCGAGCCGATTGCCTCCGCACCCTTGCCACTTCGTCGCTTCATGTGGCGATCGGCGTTTCCAGTCGTGGCGATGAAGAGACCCGTGATGTTCCGCAACCTTTTCCGCGCGGGACTGCGAAATGCGAGAGCGGTAGAGAGAGCCGCGATTCCGGTGGAGCAAATCAGCGGGCCGATACTGCTGGTTTCAGGAGGCGACGACCACGTCTGGCCCGCCGAGGAAATGGCCGAAGCAATTATGGGGCGGCTCAGGGCTCGCGGGTTTGCGCACCGGATCGAACACTTGCACTATCCTGCAGCCGGGCATTTGCTCCGCTACCCGCACTTGCCCACCACCGCTCGGCGCAGCCAGCATGAGCATCTCCGCGGCGCAAATTTCTCGTTCGGCGGAACACCGCAGGCGGATGCCGAAGCGCAGGCGGATTCGTGGCGCCGGGCGATTGCGTTTCTGCGCAGGCACCTTTGATCGAAACTGCCGCGACTGGACTTGCCGGCACTTAGGCGGGCACCCGGCAACCGTGTGTTAGAATGGCCGCGTTGTGCAAAAGGTCCTCCAGGAACTTCTCGATCTCCAGAACCTCGATGCGCAATTGCGCGAAGTGCGCGATCTTCTGTCCACCTTTCCCAAGAAGCTCGCCGAGGTGGAAGCGCGGGCAGCGGGCGCGAAGGCCGAAGTCGACGGGAGCAAAGCGGCACAGGTGGAAACGATCCGCGAGCGCAAGAAATACGAGCTCGATGTGGAACAGTGGAAAGAGCGCGTCCGCAAATACAAGGATCAGAGCGCACAGGTGAAGACAAACGAGGCGTATAAGGCCCTGCAGCACGAAGTACAGACGGCCGAGACGGAAATCGCCAAGGCCGAAGATCGGCTGCTTGAACAGATGGTCGCGGCAGAAGAGTACGACCGGCGAGTGAAGGCTTCGGAAAAACTGCTCAAGGAAGTAGAAGAAGTAGCTCGCGGAGCGCGCGCGAAGATCGAATCGGACCGGGGCACGTTAGAAAAGGAGCTGGCCGCGCTGATCGCGAAGCGATCGCAGTTAGTCTCGGGCGTTCCCGAAAACCTGCTGGACCACTACGAACGGATCGCGAAAAAGCACAATGGCGTGGCACTCGCGGAAGTTCGCGACGAAAAGTGCACCGCGTGCGGAATGCGAGTTCGTCCTCATGTTTTTCAGGAAATGCGCCGCCGCGGGAGCGACGAGATGTTTCACTGCGAGACCTGCACGCGAATCCTGTACTACGTCGAGCCGGAATCAAGCGCCTCTATTCCTGCCTCGACGGGACACAATCATTCAGCTGCTGTTCCTGGTCGTGAATAGTAAACGAGTTTACGCGAATATCCGGACAGTGCATTCCGGGGGCGCTCCATGGTGACGCGATCGCCGAGGTCCGGCTCGGAGAGCGCGCGGCTCTTCGCGGATGCGCCCATTGCGCATCCCGCTGGCGTTTACGTAGCCAATATAGACGGAGCTTCACGAGGAAATCCGGGACCAGCCGCTTATGCGGTGGTAGTCCGCGACCCCGACGGCAAAGTGATTCTGGAGCTCGGGAAACGGTTCGGTCGCGATACCAACAATGTGGCGGAGTATTACGCGCTGCTCGCCGCGCTCGATTATGCGAACAGCAGCGACATTAAAGCCCTGCGCGTCCGGAGCGATTCGGAGCTCCTGGTGCGGCAAATTCAGGGCCGTTACAAAGTAAAAAGCCCCGATCTGAAGCCGCTGCACGAACGTGCGCTGAAGCTTAGCCGCCAACTCCAGTACTTCACGATCGAACACGTTCGGCGTGAGCAGAACCGCGACGCCGACGCGCTGGCCAATGCGGCGTTGGACGGGACAGCGCCGGTTTCAGCCGCAGGCCTGGCAGAAGATTCCGCACGGCAGCCGCGGGGTCCGTCACTCAACCCGCGGCGCATCCGCGTGCGGTTCGAGCACGGAGTGTTCGTGCCGCTGGAACGCGCGGACGTTGCCGAAGGCAGCGAAGTCCTAATCGAGATTCAACCGAAATAAGGCGAACCTGCGGCGCATCCCGAATCACATGGCCGGGGTCCGCAAGGTCGCGCCGACCAACCGGTCTTAAGGGGTTAGGCGGCCTGCAGAGGCTTGAGAACGTACGAGCGGTAAAGCGTATCGCGTTGGGCCGGGATATAGCCGGCGTCGGAAATGATGCGGCGTAACTCTTCTTCATTGGTTCGGTTGCGTACACCGGCCGCATAGACTACGTTTTCCTCGATCAGAATACTGCCGACGTCATCCGCGCCGAACTGAAGGCCGACCTGGCACACCTTGATTCCCGGCGTCAGCCAGCTCGATTGGATGTGGTCGATGTTGTCGAGATATAGGCGACTGATCGCCAGCGTCTTTAAGTAATCGACCGCCGTTGTCTCCGACACCTTCTTGCCGAGCGGTGTGTGCTCGGGCGCGAAGATCCACGGGATGAACGCCGTAAAACCGCCGCCATCTTCCTGAATCCGGCGGATCCGTTCGAGGTGGTTGACCCGGTGACGGTATTCTTCGCCGCATCCGAACATCATGGTAGCCGTGGTGCGCATTCCGAGCTGGTGAGCCTCGCGATGGACCGACTCCCATTCCTCGGATTTGCATTTCAGGCGTGCGATGCGATGCCGAACTTCGTCGTCGAGAATTTCCGCCCCGCCGCCGGGAATGGATTGCAAACCGGCATCCCGGAGGCGGCTGATGGTGTCGCGAATGGAAAGGCTTGAGACTTCCGCGATGCACAGGATTTCGGGCGCCGAAAAGCAATGCAGGTGAACTCGCGGAAAACGCTCATGGATGGAGCGCAGCATGTTTTCGTAATAGTCGATTTTAAGATCGGGGTGAAGCCCACCCTGGAGCAAAACGCCGTTTCCTCCAAGCGCGAGCATCTCCTCGATTTTCTGATAAATGGCTTCGAGCGGCTGGATGTATCCCTCGTTCGAGCCGAGCGGGCGGTAGAAGGCGCAAAAAGAGCAATACTCAGTGCAGAAGTTCGTGTAATTGATATTGCGGTCGATCTGATAGGTCGCCACGCGAGGATCGGTCTTTCGGCGGCGCACCTCATTGGCGGCCATGCCGATGCCGATCAGATCGTCCGAGTTGAACAGCTCGAGCGCTTCTTGCTGGGTCAGGCTCATATCAGGAATGCGCCGATTGGCTGGCGCGATTATCGGCGATTGAGTTCTCAAAACTCGCAAATTCAACCGGGCGCGCGCGCGGGATCAATCCGGCCGCGGCGGCTTTCTCGAAATAGACGCGGAGCCCGGCGAGATTTTCTTCGTCGAGATCAAAGTTGATGTTCTCGGTAAGATAACGCTCCAAGGCGCGCGGCGGCAAATCGAGTCTGATCGAAGCGGCTTTTGCGATTTCGCGCACATGTTGCTGGCCGTATTGTTTAGAGGCGAGAAAATCGGCGATCACCTCGGGCGCGACGGCATCGCGCCGGCCGGCCCAGATCGCCAGCACGCTAGGATGGCCGGTCATCTGGCGCCACTGGTGGACTACGTCGTAGACGAAGAGTGTCTCGAAGCCGGGTACGGGCATTTCGTCGGGGTCGCCCTGGCAGCAGCGCTCACCGCTGGGCGATTTGCCCGCGAGCGTGTCCATTTTGAGCGATATTTCGAGCGCCGGGTCGCCGATAACTAAGGCTGCGTCGGCACCCCGCAGCATTTCCGTAGGATCCGGAGCGGCGTCGATGAATTGCGGCGCGATTTTCCAGCGCTCGGCTGCGAGCATGCGGACGATGGCCACGGTGCTGCGGGAACTGGTATCGAGTGCGATGCGCTTCGCCAGTTCGATCGGCTTTTTGGCAACAACGAGCAGGCTGCGAACCTCGCTTTTCGAGGCTATCGCCATTCCCGGCATCGCTACCATGTCGTCCATGCGCTGGTATTCGATAGCCGGGATGATGCCGATGTCGGCTTGGCCGCTGCGAAGCGCCTCGGCGCAGAGCGAGGGTACCGCGAACGACAGATCGTATTTGCCTGAAAGCGGACCGTCGGTGAATCCCCATGCAAGGGGCGCGGTATTCAAGAATTCGACCACCGAAATGCGCAATTTTTTCACCGTCTGCTCGATGCCTCCGATTTCAAGAATATAGCACAATCGCAGCCCGCGCCTGCCGAGGCTATACTTAGCGGTGGGGCGCAAAAATGGCTCTTTCGCCGAAAGCCGTCCTGGAGACGTCGCTGTACGTGACCGACCTGGAAAGGGCAGTTCAATTCTACGAAGGCGTGCTCGGATTGCGCAAAATCGACGATGGATACTTCCCGGGCGGCCGCGGCGCCGCGTTGCAGGTTGGCGCGGAAAGGAGCGTGTTGCTGCTTTTTCGCGCGGAGATTACACAGCAAGGTGGTGAATTACCGGCTCATGGAACCGCGGGCGCGGGACACGTGGCATTCCGGGTCGAACCGGAAGAGCTCGATGAGTGGCGGAAGCGGCTTCGGGAGTATAGCGTATCGATCGAGAAAGAATTCTCGTTCGGAAATCAGCCAGCTTCGATTTATTTTCGCGATCCCGATGGAAATTCACTGGAACTTGCCGTGGCGTCGATCTGGCGGTTTGAACGCTGAATCCAA
>JAGWRH010000427.1 GCA_028876695.1 Acidobacteriota bacterium
GGCTGCTTTCTGCAAGTCTGCCGGGATATCAATAATCTTGGGTTCTTTACCAAGATCATCTTCCCAGATGATGCCTTTCATGGTCAACAGATCGATGGCTCCTTTAAAGGAAGACTCTGATCCGACAGGCAATTGCATTGGAATCGGTTTTGCACCGAGCCTGTCAATAATTGTCTGGATGGTTCGTTCAAAAGAAGCACCAATCCGGTCCATTTTATTAACGAAACAAATACGCGGAACGCCGTAGCGGTCTGCCTGTCTCCATACAGTTTCACTTTGAGGCTCCACCCCCTGGACCGCGTCGAAGATGACGACGCCACCATCCAAAACGCGTAACGAACGTTGAACCTCAGCTGTGAAGTCAATGTGGCCGGGCGTATCAATGACATTAATTTGATAACCCTTCCACTCGGAAGAAATGGCCGCTGAAACAATCGTAATACCGCGCTCGCGCTCCTGTTCCATCCAGTCCATCACCGTGGTGCCTTCGTGCACTTCCCCAATCTTGTACGTCACACCCGTGTAGAACAGGATCCGCTCGGTGACGGTGGTTTTCCCGGCATCGATATGCGCCATGATCCCGATGTTGCGCGTTTGATCGAGTTGTACTTGCCTTGCCATTTCCCTTGGTTCCCTGAATCTCCCGATTCAATCGCCTGCGCCCCGCCCCGCCGATCAGCGCCCTGCGGCGCCCTTACCAGCGATAGTGCGCAAACGCCTTGTTGGCTTCCGCCATGCGGTGAACATCTTCGCGCTTCTTCACCGCGCCGCCGCGTCCATTGGCGGCGTCCATGATTTCATCCGCGAGCTTATCGGTCATCGATTTGCCGGACCGCTCGCGGGCGTATCCCACCAGCCAGTGAATCGCCAGCGATTGCCGCCGGAACGGATTCACTTCCACAGGCACTTGGTAGTTCGCGCCGCCGACGCGCCTCGATTTCACTTCCAGCAGCGGCTTGCAGTTCTCGATGGCCTTCTTGAAAATCTTCAGCGCGTCGTCGTTGGCCTTCTTCGCCACCTGATCCATGGCCTTGTAAAAGATCGTTTGCGCCGTCGAGCGCTTCCCGTCGTACATCATGCTGGAGATGAACTTCTGCACCAGGTCGCTTCCGTATACCGGATCGCCCGGAATTTTTCGGCGTAGCACCCAGCCTTTACGTGGCATTCCTGTTCTCCTGCCTTACTTTTGCGCTGCTTTCGGGCGCTTGGCGCCGTATTTGGAGCGCCCCTGCTTGCGATTTTCCACCCCGGCGGCATCGAGCGTGCCGCGAACAATGTGGTAGCGCACGCCGGGCAAATCCTTCACGCGGCCGCCGCGCACCAGCACGATGGAGTGTTCCTGCAAATTGTGGCCGATTCCGGGGATGTACGTGGTCACTTCAGCGCTATTGGTCAGCCGCGCGCGAGCCACTTTGCGCAGCGCCGAATTGGGCTTCTTCGGCGTTTGCGTGTACACGCGCACGCAGACGCCGCGCTTCTCCGGGCACCCTTCGAGCGCCGGCGATTTCGTTTTCGTCCGGATCTGCTCCCGGCCGTGGCGCACTAATTGTGAGAACGTCGGCACTCTTCTCCCCCGATCGCCTGCAATACTATTTTTAATTCCGCGTTAATCGATGCGCTGCGAATTCGCCCGCGCGGAACTGAGCGGGTGAATGAACAGAAAAGGTCGCCCCTGATCGCTGATCCGAAGGATCGAGCAGGTACTCCGCCGACGCTTCACCCTAACGAGTGAGTTGCATCTCGAAAACTGCGGAGAGGCTTACGCGGCTTTGCGGGGCTGGCGCCCCATTTCGGCCGCTCCCCGGCGCCCCGTTCCTTCGTTCATCGTTCCGGGACGAGAGGACTTCCCTTTCATACCACCGGGCCCGAAGGCCTCAGCACAACCGCGCAAGTATAGGAAAAGAAAAGACTCGTGTCAACCCCGTATCATCGACTGAAATATGCTCTGGATTGGTTCGCTAACTCAGTTCCTAACTTGAACGCCATATGTGCCTCTTGCTTCGGGATTATCCCCGGTACCCAAATCGGCTATTGGATGACGCTCCTGGCAGCTCGGTTCCAGTACTTCGCAGCGGAGCTAGATTGATATCGAACCGGCCACGTAGGCCCTTGGTGCGTCAAGACTTAACCGAAAGTGGCTCGATTCGCCAGCGCATGCGCGGGAGTTAATCCGCAGGCAGCCCGACACCGTCGGCTCCCCCGCTCCCGGTCGGAATCCGAGATTCGTAGCACGCAACACAACCCGATGACTGCTTTACCACCACCCTGAACGCACCTAAACTGATACCCGGGTTTTCCACACGGAGACTGAATGATTCGGCGCTTTTTCGTGCTGTCGTGCCTGCTCGCCTGGCCATTGTGCGCGGCTCAACAACGGAATGCTGTGAACGTCTCGCAACGAAAGCAGGCGTCCACTTCTGCGCAGGATCGAGGTCATGTGCCGCATAGCGGCGGCGCGGCGAATCGAGCGCCGTCGGGACAGGATGCCGTCACCGTCGAACGGTACGTCACATCCGCTCGATTTGAAAACGACGGAACCGGCGAGCGCGATCTTTCGGTGCGCATGCACATTGACGGCGCCGCCGGTGCGCAGCAATTGCGCGCGCTTTCCTTCGATTACAACCCGGCGAACGAAACCATGGAGCTCGCCTACCTGCGCGTGCGCAAGCCCGATGGCTCGGCCGTCACTGTACCGGCGAGCGCGGGTGTAAGCCAGCCCGCTGACGAAGCACCGGCCGCGAAAAACGCGCCTGCGTATGCGAGCGTAAACCAATTTCACGTCACGTTGCCGCAGCTTGCGGTTGGCGACAC
>JAGWRH010000428.1 GCA_028876695.1 Acidobacteriota bacterium
CGCCTTGCCCTCGGATCAACTCCCCAAGCTCGCGCGCGACCTCGATGCTGTCCCCTCGACGAAGTCTCATCGAATGAGTCCGCGGCTTTCGCGAGCCACAGCTTAGTTTTTGCCTGCTGGTGACGCGCGTCACCGCGTCTCGCCCGAGCCCGGTGCGGTAACCCACACGCCACTGGACGAACGGCCTAATTCCTACGAAAATGGGACGGCACTCTTGCAGTCTCTTGCATCTTAAGCTCGTTTCCCCCCAGGCGGCGATTCGTGCGGACGAGAGGCAAGGCGACTGTGCGATTGGAAGGGGTAGTACAACTCTTGGAAAGACCCACGCATCGCACTGAGGGATGCGTCCCGGCGGGTAGCGTGACCCGAGCGAGACGAATGGAGACTGGGAACATACCAGAGCCGGATTTGATCCGGCTGGCCCAGCAAGGAGACGCGGCGGCGTTCGAAGCGCTGTACCAGTTGCACAATCGCCGCGTGTACTCTCTATGCCTTCGGATGGTCGGGAACACGGCGGAAGCAGAAGACCTGACGCAAGAAGCGTTCCTGCAGCTGTTCCGGAAGATCTCCACGTTCCGTGGTGAATCCGCGTTTTCCACCTGGTTGCATCGCCTGGCCGTCAATGTGGTGCTGATGAAGCTCCGCAAGAAGTCAGGCAAGGAAACCTCGCTCGAGCAGGTAACCGATCCCGATGAGGAATCGGGCACGCCGCGGCGGGATTTCGGGACTCTGGATGTGCGGTTGACCGGTTCGCTCGACCGCGTCAATTTGCAGCGGGCCGTGGAGCAGTTGCCACCCGGTTACAAAGCGGTGTTCGTGCTCCACGACGTGCAGGGATTCGAGCACAACGAAATCGCTGAAATTATGGGATGTTCGATTGGCAACTCCAAATCGCAATTGCACAAAGCGCGCATGCGCCTGCGGGATTTGCTCCATGAGACGGTTCGCCAGAAAGCCCGGGAAGAACGCCGGGCTGCCGGCGGTGGTTCGAGCAGCGAGGATTGAATTTCGATGAGCACGCCCATGAATACGCCCTCAAATACGATGGATTGCGGCGAGTTTGCCGAGCAGATTGAGGAGTGGCTGCGCGGCCAGCGTTCTGTCGCGGCGCGCCTCCATGCGCGCGAATGCGCTGGTTGCCGCGGAATGGCGGAGGATTTCGGCGCCATCGCCAATGTTTCCCGCGAATGGTCCCTCGAAGACGCCCAACCCTCTCCAAGGTTGTGGCACGCCATCCGCGCCCAGTTGCAGGAAGAAGGATTGATTCGCGACGCGGAGCGCCCCGCCATTACCGCCGCGCCTCGGCCTCAGCCGCGCCTGCAAGCCTCACGGCCCGGCGCATGGCTTACCGGCTGGTTCGCGGGAGCGCTGCGCCCGGCGCTTGCCGGCGGCTACCTTGCAATCATCATTGCGCTCGCCGTGCTCTTCGTCGGACCGAGCGGCAAACAGATCGACGACTCGCAGTGGCTGGCGCGCACGCAACGTTCCGTCAGACCGCTCAACAGCGAGCTCGATTCCGCCGAGCACATCGTCGTTTCCAATTTGGCTAGCGCCAGTCCCGTGGTCGCCGCATCGCTCCACCAGAATCTCGCTATCGTTGACAACGACATCGCGCTCTGCGAGAAAAGCGTGCGCGACGATCCCGAAAACGAGCTGGCTCGCGATTATCTGTATCAAGCCTACGAACAAAAAGCGGATCTATTGGTGCAAATGGCCGACCGGGGGGTGGGTCAATGAACTCCAGCGCTTCAAAATCGTTATCGGTTGCATGGAAATCTTCCGGGCTCCTGATGCCCTGTCTCTTGCTCCTCGCCGCTTCGCCCGCTTCCGCCGATCGACTCGTGCAGCGCTTCAAAGTCGATTCACGGCCGGTGATCACGCTGCATAACCCGAACGGACACGTGACCATCAAAGCGTGGACCAAGTCCGAAGTGATGATCGTCGCCGATCGCGTCAGCAGCCAGGTCGCTGTGGACGCGGGAAAAACCGGCAACCGCGTGGACATCACCACCCGCCAAATCTCCGATTCCCTTTCGCCCGCGCAATTGATCGCCGATTACCAGATCAACGTCCCTGAAGATGCCGAGCTGCAGATTCACGATGATTCCGGCATGGTCACTGTCACCAGCGTCCTCGGCGACATGAACGTCGATACCATCGGCGCCGGCGTCGATTTGGAGGACGCAGCCGGCTATCTCACCGTGAACACCGTCGGCGGCGCGTTCCAGTGCATGCGCTGCGCCGGGCGCCTCGAAGTATCCTCCATCAGCGGCAGCTTGCGATTTATGGACACGCGCAGCTATCACGTGCGCGCTAAAACTTCCACCGGCAATATCCTTTTCGACGGCGAATTCTTGCCCAACGGGATGTACCACCTGCGCAACTACAGCGGCAATATCGAGGTCCGCTTTTCGCCGGCGGATTCCTTCGACCTGAGCGCCACGTCGCTCAAGGGCGCGGTCCACAACGAAGCCAAGCTTGCGCCTCCGCCGCATGCGGACCGCTGGAACGCCAAGTACGGCAATAGCCTCTTCGGCACGTTCAACACGGGGCGCGCCAAGGTCGAGCTCACTTCCTTCGATGGTACAATCAACATCGTGAAGCGCGACTGAACGCTTGTGGTCGTGGGTCGGTTTGAATTCCCTTGTCGCGACTCGAGGAGTCGAAATCCAGATTCGCCGGGCACCGAACGCGCATTTCTGTAGCGGCCGCATTCAGGCGGGTGCCTGATTTCTTACGTTGCGTCGCGAGAGCCGTCATTTCGATGAAATCTGATCAACGCTTGCGCCGATTGGTGTGTCTTACCGGATTCATGGGCAGCGGCAAATCCACCGCGGCGCGCCAGCTCGCGAGCCACCTCGGCTGGACCAACGTCGATCTCGACCGCCGCATCACGGAAGCAGCCGGCCAATCCATTCCCGAAATTTTCGCCAAGAAAGGCGAAGCCGAATTTCGCCGCATCGAGCACGAGCAGCTCGCGCGCCTCGTCGCTGAAGCTGGCGAGGACCAGAAGCCACGCATCGTTTCGCTAGGCGGCGGCACGGTGGCGCAGCCGCAAAATCTCGCGCTGCTGCGCGAATCCGGCGCCGTGCTCATCTGGCTCGATTGCCCCATCGAGGAACTCCTCGTTCGCTGCGCGCAAATCACCGATCGCCCGCTCTTCCGCGATGAAGCCAGTTTCCGCCGCCTTTTCGAGGAGCGCCTGCCCTTCTATCAAATGGCCGACTATCGCATCGATTCCAGCCTGCCGCCGGCGCGACTCGTCGGACAAATTCTCTCGCTCGGCATTTTCGGCAAGGTGACGGTGTGACTCGCGCGCGCCTCATCGCTGGCCTCGCCGCCTGCGTCGTTTTTTCCGCCGCGCTTGCATTCGCCGCTGGCTCCGCGTCCTTTGCTCCCGACCGCGGCAAATTCAAGATCATGGTCAATGGCGCGCAGGCCGGCGAAGAAACCTTCAGCATCGCGCCCGACGGCGGCAATTGGGTTGCGCACGGCGTCACCGACGTGCAAACCTCCGCGGGTTCCACGCGCGTCACCGGAAATCTGACCTTGCATCCCGATGGCACGCCGGTGAAATATGAATGGTCCACCACGGGCGCGCAGAAAGCCTCGGCGGTGATTACCTTCACCGGCCCGGTGGCTTTGATCGATCTTCACGTCGAAGGCAAGCGCCCGTACACGCAGCAGTTCACCTTCGCCTCTCCCAACATCGCCATCCTGGATAACAACCTCTACGACCAGTTCGCCG
>JAGWRH010000429.1 GCA_028876695.1 Acidobacteriota bacterium
GGCGAAACTCTCGGCGCGCTATGGGAGCTCGTCTGGTCGGGCTTTCTCACCAACGATTCTTTCGACGCGCTGCGCCACTGGATGCGCGCGACGGATGTGAAGCGCGCGAGCCAGTCCGGCATGGCCGGTGTTTTGCCCGGCTCGCCGGAATATTTGCGCCGCGTGCGTTCACGTGAATCCGCGGGAGGGCCGGGGCAGGGTCGCTGGTCCCTCATCGAATCGCGAATTTCCTCTTTCCCGTCAGTCACCGAATGGAGCGCTCATCTAGCGCAGCAGTTGCTGCTGCGCCACGGGATTGTGGTCCGCGAAACCGCGCTCGCTGAAGATATCCCCGGCGGTTACCAGACGATGTATCCCGCGCTGAAGCTGATGGAGGAAAGCGGCCGCGTTCGCCGCGGAATGTTTGTCGCCGCGCTCGGAGCGTCGCAATTCGCGATGCCTGCCGCTGTGGAACTGCTCCGTTCCCTGCGCCTCGATCCCGCCGCACCGGAAGCAATCCATCTCGCCGCGTCCGATCCCGCGAATCCGTACGGCGCGATGCTTCCGTGGCCGCGCCAGGACGAATCTCCCGAAAAATCCATGATGGCTCGCGTCCGCGGCGCCTCGGTCGTTCTAATCGACGGCCGTCTCGCTGCATTTTTTCGCCGGCGGAATACGGCCCTTCGCGCGTTTCTGCCCGATGCCGATCCCGAGCGCGGCGCCTTCGCGCGAGCGCTCGCTAAAAAATTGGCCGAGGTCGCGGCGCGCCGCCAGAGCCGCGGTTCAGGTCTCTTGATCGAAATGATCAACGGCGCCCCTGCTCGCGAACATTATCTGGCTCGATTTTTGGAGGAGGCCGGATTCGCGGATTCCGCGAACGGATTCCAGATGCGCCGGATCATGCCCATCGGATCGTCCGGCATTGTCGACCCCGGCGAATCCGATTCCGGTGAAGACGCCGAAGGCGAAATTTCGGAGAGCGCCTGATGCTTTTCCGCATGCGGCATCATCCGTGCGGCTCGTCAGCGCGCTTTTCCCGGCGCAACGGCATCGCGCCGCGGAACACGTTCCGCGATTTCCCGCGACGCCGCCGCATCCCAGAGCCTGTTCCGTGAATCGTCGCGATCCCGGTCGCGCCGGCTGATTGGATGACGTTGTCGGCTCCTTCTCCCGAGTAAGCTTGGTGGCGCTAGCGACCAAGGCTCGGAAGGAAGGAGCCGAGCAATGCTGATTATAGGATGTGATTTTCATACTCGCTACCAGCAGATCGCCATGGTCGACAACGCCACGGGAGAGTTGACCGAGCGTCGTTTGGAGCACGAGAACGGCGAGGCCAACGCTTTCTACCGTGCTTTGCCTAAACCAGTTCGCGTGGGCATCGAAGCGACCGGGCCGATGCATTGGTTCGAACGCCTGCTGGCGGAACTCGGCCACGAATTGTGGATCGGTGATTCCGCCAAAATTCGTGCCAGCGATTTGCGCAAACAGAAAACCGATGAGCGCGACGCCGTGCTCATTCTGCAGCTACTGCTGGCGGACCGCTTCCCGCGCATATGGGTCCCCACACCAGAGGAGCGCGATCTCCGGCAACTGCTTTGGCATCGCCACAAGCTGGTGCGTCTGCGCACCATGCTGGGCAACCAGCTTCATTTCCTCGCGATGAGTCAGGGTCTTTGCCGAAAAAAGAAGCTCTTCACCAAAGTGGGCCGCGGAGAACTCAACTCACTGCGTCTTGGTCCGTGGGCCAGCCGCCGGCGCGAAGAACTTCTGCACCTGCTCGATCAACTCGATCCCAGGATCAACGAGCTGGATCGCGCGGTGCTGGAAGAAGCCAAGCGCCGGGAAGATGCGCTTCGCTTGATGACCCATCCCGGCATCGGCCCGGTGAACGCGCTGGCGTTCGTGTTGACCATCGGTCCGGTGTCGCGTTTCCGCCGTAGCAAACAAGTGGTGAGCTACCTCGGACTGAATCCCAGCGAGCATTCTTCGGGCGGGAAACGACGGCTGGGAGCGATCAGCAAACAGGGCAATACCATGGTGCGCTGGCTGCTGATCGAGGCGGCGCATCACACGGTGCGTTTTGATCCCGATCTCCGGCAGGACTATCAGCGGCTGAAGTTCCGTCGAGGAAACGCGGTGGCCAAAGTGGCCATCGCGCGCAAGTTAGCTGTGCGTATGTACTGGATGCTACGTAGTGGAGCAGATTACGCGCAGCTGGTTCGCATGCAAGGCAGCCCGGATGCCACCCTGGTGAATGCAAATTCATCGCTAGGCTGATTGGGCGCCTTGCTCCCGCGAGCGATCGCGGTGTCTGAACAACGAATCATGGTCGGACGTGCGGTGACCGAATAGATGGTTGGTGGAACCAGAATTCCACCGCTGGATTCACACAGCGAGCCTTGGTCAAAACGTGAACGACCCTGATAGGGGAAAACGAAGAAACTTCACCAACCCGCACACTCGAAGTGTGTCTTGACAGAGCCGACAACGTCATAGA
>JAGWRH010000430.1 GCA_028876695.1 Acidobacteriota bacterium
ACATTACCGGCCAAGTATTAAGCGTAAGCGGCGGTCTGACCATGGTCGGCTAGCAGGACCACAAAACTCAAAGGAGAGGTCATGAAGAAGATTCAACTGGCAAATTATAAAGCCGATCATTTTGGCTGGAGCGTCTGCGGGAAGGTTGGCACAATCACGTTGAACCGCCCGGAACGAAAAAATCCGCTCACCTTCGAATCGTATGGGGAGTTACGCGACTTATTTCGCGAATTGGTTTATGCCACGGACATAAAAGCCGTGGTATTCACCGGCGCGGGTGGTAATTTCTGTTCGGGCGGCGACGTGCACGACATTATCGGAAAGCTCGTCAAGATGGACATGCTCGAGCTGTTGGCGTTCACGCGGATGACCGGCGATTTGGTCAAGGCGATGCGCTCCTGCCCCCAGCCGATCGTTTCCGCGATCGACGGAATTTGCGCCGGCGCCGGGTCGATGATCGCCTGCGGTTCCGATCTGCGATTCGGCACCGCTCGCAGCAAGGTGGCTTTCCTGTTCGTACGTGTCGGGCTTGCCGCGGCTGATATGGGTGCTTGCACGCTGCTTCCGCGCCTGATCGGGCTCTCGCGCGCGGCGGACTTGCTCTATACCGGCCGCGCGATGAGTGGAGAGGAAGCCGAGCGATTCGGGTTTTATAATCGCGTCGTAGATCCGGAAAAGCTCGTCGAAGAGGCGACGGCCATGGCTCGCACGCTCGCCGATGGTCCAAGCTTCGGTCACGGAATGACGAAGACCATGCTGTATCAGGAATGGAGCCAAGGCCTGGGCGAGTGCATCGAAGCGGAAGCTCAAGCGCAGGCCATTTGTATGCAGACGCAGGATTTCGAGCGGGCGTACCATGCGTTCGCGAACAAGAAAACGCCCGTTTTCGAAGGGAACTAATGGCGGACAAGAGCTTTCTGGGGTGGCCTTTTTTCGACGAGGGCCACCGCAACCTCGCGGATGAACTGGAGAGTTGGTCGACTGAGCATCTTCCGGCTCTGCTCCACGGATCGGAGGACGATCCTGATTCCGTCGATCAATGCGTTCGGCGAATCGTCGAGGAATTGGGCAGATGCAAGCTGCTCCGCGTGTGCGTTCCCGGCGCATACGGCGGCACCCGTGAACAGCTCGACGTCCGGTGCCTCAGCCTAGCCCGCGAAATTTTGGCCCGTCAGTCCGGACTGGCCGATTTCGCTCTCGCAATGCAAGGTTTGGGAAGCGCTCCCATCAGCCTCTTTGGGAATGAGCATCAGAAATCCTCGATCCTTCCCAGAGTCGCCGCTGGAACGGCGCTGGCGGCGTTCGCTCTCTCCGAGCCAGATGCTGGCTCCGATGTCAGCGCCATTTCCACCACCGCCCGCTGCGATGGCAAATACTGGCGGCTCGATGGCGCGAAGACTTGGATCTCGAATGCAGGTCTCGCGGCGTTTTACGTCGTCTTTGCCCGCACCGGCGAAGGACCTGGAACCAAAGGGCTCTCTGCATTCATCGTGGAGGCGGGATCGCCCGGGCTGGATGCTTCCGAAAGAATCGACGTCATGGCGCCCCACCCGCTCGGCACCGTCCGTCTGCGCGACTGCCGCGTTCCCGCCGAGTCGCTACTGGGACGGGCGGGCGAGGGTTTCAAGATCGCCATGGCTACTCTTGACGTCTTTCGCACCACGGTCGGAGCCGCTGCGCTGGGCTTTGCGCGCCGCGCGATGGACGAAGCCGTCGCACGAGCATCTGAGCGCCGCATGTTCGGACGTTCGCAGTCCGAATTTCAGTTGACCCAGGAAAAGCTTGCGGATATGGCGGTATCGATTGATGCCGCTGCGTTGCTCGTCTACCGATCGGCCTGGATTAAGGATTCTATGGGCAGCCGCGTCACCCGGGAAGCCGCGATGGCCAAGCTTTACGCCACGGAGGCCGCGCAGGAAGTGATCGACGCTGCCGTCCAGATCTTCGGCGGAATGGGTGTCGTCCGGGGCGTCCCAGTCGAACGGCTGTATCGCGAAATCCGCGCTCTTCGGATATACGAAGGCGCAAGCGAAGTCTTAAAACTAATCATCGGAGCCAAAGTCCTGGAATCGGCGAAGCCGGGAACTGCTTCACGGTCGGCGTCGTAGAACCCCAGCATGGAGCCGCAGAGTCACCATCGACTGCCACTAGCCGGCCGCCATGCCGTTGTCACAGGCGGGGGCAGGGGCATTGGTGCCGCGGTCGCCGACGCTCTAGCGCGGGCAGGCGCATCCGTATCACTCATCGGTCGCAACGCGGAAAAGCTCTGCGCAACCGCCACTCATATTGCGACGGAACATGGCGTAAAGACCTCGACGGCTATTGCTGACGTCACGGATGAGCCGGCGGTTCGCCAGGCGATCGGAATACTTCGAGATTCGCTCGGTTCTCCGGCAATTCTGGTAAATAACGCGGGCATTGGCGTCTCATCGCCGTTCCTCAAGTCGGGCCGTGATTTTTGGCGAAAGGTGCTCGATACCGATTTGATGGGAGCCGTGTATTGCACGCAGGCCGCATTGCCGGACATGCTGCAGGCCAAGTGGGGGCGAATCGTCAACATTGCATCCACGGCGGGCCTGACCGGGTACGCCTACATTTCAGCGTATTGCGCGGCCAAACACGCGATGGTCGGCTTCACGCGCGCTCTCGCGATTGAAACAGCGCGCACCGGCGTGACGGTCAATGCCATCTGCCCTTCTTATGTCGATACCGAGATGACCTCGGGAACAATTGGAAATATCGTGCAAAAAACGGGGCGCAGCGAGGAACAAGCCCTGGCCAGCTTAGTCGCTCCCAATCCACAAGGCAGACTGATCCAACCGGTCGAAATTGCCGAGGCAGTGGTTTGGCTATGCAGGCAGAACGCGGCGTCTGTGACCGGACAAAGTATTGTCATCGCGGGCGGCGAATTAATGCCGTGAATCGGCATCGCCCTCTTCCCCTTTTCGGATGCGACGTGCCCGCCTCTGACTTACGCGTAAGCGCCTATCCCAGTGATCCGCTCGCCGATGATCAGCCGCTGAATATCGTGCGTGCCTTCATAGGTGTACACGGACTCGAGATTATTCATGTGGCGCATTACGCAAAAATCTTCCACGATGCCGTTGGCGCCCAGCAATTCGCGCGAAATCCGCGCGACCTCCCGGGCTATCCACACGTTGTTCATCTTGAGCATGGAAACGTGCGACGGATGCACGCGCTCCTGGTCCTTCAGCCGCCCGACATGTAAAGCGAGCAGCTGCGCCTTGGAGATTTCCGTGATCATCCATGCCAACTTGTCCTGCACCAACTGATGCGCGGCGATGGGCTTGTTGCCGAATTGCTTGCGCGACTTTGCATACTGCAACGCCGTGTCGTAGCACGCCATTGCCGCGCCGATGGCTCCCCACCCGATCCCGTACCGCGCCTGCGTGAGACACGAGAGGGGACCGCGCAAGCCGTCGACGCCAGGAAGCACATTCTCGGCTGGTACAACGCAGTCATTCAGCGAAAGGCCGGAGGTCACCGAGGCGCGCATGGAGAGCTTTCCATGCACATCGCGCGCCGTGAATCCTTTCGTGCCCTTTTCCACCAGAAA
>JAGWRH010000431.1 GCA_028876695.1 Acidobacteriota bacterium
ATTGCCTTCACCGGCTCGACGGAAGTGGGCAAGCTGATCGTCCACGCCGCGGAGGGCAACCTGAAGAAGGTGTCGCTCGAACTGGGCGGTAAATCGCCCAATATCGTTTTTCAGGACGCGGAAATTGAGAGCGCCATTCCCGGTGCTGCTAACGCGATTTTCTTCAATCAGGGGCAGGTCTGCTGCGCGGGATCGCGGCTGTACGTGGAAGATAAGCAGTTCGATCGAGTGGTGGACGGCGTATCGCAGATCGCGTCGAAACTGCGCGTTGGGCCGGGGATGGAGCCGGCCAGCGAACTGGGACCGCTCGTTTCCGAAGAGCAGCTCAATCGCGTGTGCAGATACCTCGAGTCGGGCTTCTCCGAAGGCGCCAAGGCCGTCACGGGAGGAAGCCGGCAGGGCGACAAGGGCTATTTCGTGAAGCCGACGGTGCTCGTCAACACCAATGAGAAGATGAAAGTGGTGCGCGAAGAAATTTTCGGGCCGGTCGTGACGGTGATGCCGTTCAAGGACGTGGATGACCTGATCGCCAGAGCGAACAACACGCCGTTTGGCTTGGCCGCCGCGGTTTGGACGCGCGACGTGAAGAAGGCGCATCGCATCGCGGCCGAACTCAAGGCCGGAACCGTGTGGGTGAATTGCTACGGCATTCTCGACGCGGCGATGCCCTTTGGCGGATACAAACAGTCCGGCTGGGGGCGCGAAATGGGCGGCGAGATGCTCGATCTGTACACCCAGACCAAGTCGGTGTGCATGCCGATCAGCTAATCGGCCGAACGATAACATTAAAGATGCAAGTCAGGCCCGCGCTTCGATTCGTGGCGCGGGCCTTTCATTTTGGCGCGGCCGCGCGCGCTTTGGCTGCGTCCCAGCGAAGGGGAATCTCCCGGGCGGTCGCGTTCCAGTAGATGAACTGCGTCTGGCGCATCGCTGGCGCGAGCTTCTTCATGATCCCCTCGTGCGGCATGGCGTGGGCGAACTTCATGATGGATTGACGGTCTTCCCAGGCGGAGAGAGTCCAAAAGTTCCGCCGGGAAACATCGGCGTCGAGCGCGTACCCAAGCAGCCCTTTTGAACTTGCGAGTTGCCGCTGGGTTTGAAACGTCAGCAACATGAATTGCGGCAGCGCGCGGAAATGCTTGAGGGGAAGAAACGTCAGAAGCGCGGCGTATTCCCGGCCTTCCTCTGGCTTCGCGAAGCTTTTCCAGGGCAGCGCTGGCATGTGCCGCGAGCGTATCAAAAGGCCGGAGCCACGCGAACCAAATTTTCCGCCGCGCCGCCCGCGACCTTCTGTACAATCCGCTGTCGGGAGGCAAACGTGACTTCCGATTGGCCGTGGCCGGATTCGCTCGACGCGCTGATTGCCGCGCCCGATCACCACAAGCTGCTTTTCGAAAACGAGCGCGTGCGCCTGCTCGAAGTGCGCATCCCGCGCGGCGCGTTCGTGCCGGTTCACACGCACCGCTGGCCAAGCGCCATTTACGTTGTCGCGCAGAGCGATTTCATCCGCCGTGATGGCGACGGAAACGTGATGTTCGATAGCCGCACCGTCGGGCCTCCGCCCGATAAGCCGGTGGTGCAACGGACGGGTCCGCTGCCGCCGCACTCGATCGAAAACATCGGCGCGCGCGAAATCCTGCTGATCACCACGGAATTGAAGGAACCTCTGGCGCAATCGTAACCTGTCAACGGCCGAGCTGGCTTGACCGGACTGGCGCCGGCATCGCGCAGTCCAATTTTATTGGCCCAACGGACTTCGCCGTGTTATAGATTTGCGGCGTCAATCGGCAATGTTCCTAGGAAAACCCGATACCGGACCAGCCACCGCGGTTCGGAAAACCGAAGAAGGGGGAAGATCTTGAAAATTCTCAGCAGAGCAGTTTTGGCTTTACTCCTATCGAGCGGGGCGGTGTTCGCCGGCTCGGCATTCGCTGCACCCGCGGCCAAGAAGCTGCCCGCACATTGCAACGACGTGTGCCTGACCGGGGCCGTCAACAGCTACCTGGCGGCGCTCGTGGCCCACGATCCTGCGCAGGTGCCGCTCTCCGCGCACGTCGAGTTCGTGGAAAACACCAAGAATCTGAAACCGGGCGAGGGTCTGTGGAAGACGGCATCGGCGCCGCCGGCGAGCTTTAAGATCTACGTGCCGGATGCGGTTTCCGAGCAGGTCGGCTTCTTGGGCGTGATGCAATCAGAGGGCAAGCCGATCATGCTGGGGCTGCGGCTGAAGATTCGCGCCGGCGAAATTGTCGCCGCCGAGCACCTGATCGCGTCGAACCTGCGCGAAGCAAGCCTGAAGAACCTGCAAGAGACTCCGAAGCCGTTCCTCACGGACGTCCCGGCGTCGCAGCGCAATTCGCGCGCGGACATGATTCGCATCGCTTCGATGTATTACCCGGCGCTCTCACATGCGGACGCCAACAACGCGCCTTTTGCCAGCGACTGCGTACGCCACGAAAACGGCCTCCAGACGGTGGCCAATCCGAAACCCGCGAAGGTTACGTCGGCCATGTCGCTCCTCGGTTCCTACAGCTGCGAAGCGCAAATCAAGAGCGGCACGTTCAACTACATCACTCGCATCGAGCCGGTCCGCGTGATGATCGCCGATCCCACGACCGGTCTGGTCTTCGGCCTCTCGCAATTCCGCCAGCCCATGAAGACGAACGTCTATAAACTCAACGGCGTTCCGGGGTACCCGACCACGACCATCAACGTGAAGCCGTTCGATCTTCCCGCCGCGCATGTTTTCAAGGTTTACGGCGGCAAAATTCACCAGATCGAGGCGATGGGCTTCACGATGCCGTATGACTCGAAAACTGGCTGGGAGAACAATCCCGACCACGGACGCTGAACAGCCGCGCTCGCATCAGTCTTCGAACAATCAGCCCCATCCTTGGTGCTAGTCGACGCGGGATGGGGCTTTGTTTTGGCCGTCGCGCCCCGATCAGGCGCAGGCGTTGGTCTCGTTCGACCATTCGAGCTGCACGGTGTAATCGCCCAGCCGCGTGGTTTGCCAGGCGCAGATGTAGCCGACTTCGAAAGTACGCTTCGTATGGGCTGATATGAAATTTCCGGCGAGCCGCGACGGCTCGTTAGGAACTGGTGACGTATGGCTCTGCATTACGAGACGCTGGAAAGCGGAGCATCAGCAGTCCGATGATCGCCACCTCGACCAGCAGCGCCACAATGCTGCCTTCCGGTCCCACCGAGCCACCCGTCAGCCACTTTGACCCGTGAAATAGGGGATTCAGGAAGTGTCCCCGAAATGTCAGTCCGCTATCCGGTACTCCATAGAAAAACGTCTCGGCCCAATCCCAGGCCGCGTGCAGTCCAACGGGAAACCAAAGATTGCCTGTTCTTTCGAGGCCAACACAGAGGAGCAGGCCCGTGAGAAATACCTGGAGCGCCCCGATCCAGTTCTCTCCGGGATTCGTCAAATGGACGACTCCAAAAATAGCGGAGAGAAGGAATGCTGCAGGCCAAAAGCCCATGGCAGTCGTGAGTGTGAACTGCGAGTAGCCGCGAAACGTGAACTCTTCGTACAGGCCGACTAAGAGAAAATAAACCCCCCAGCCAAATGCGTAAAAAAGGAGATGACGCGCATCGAGCTCCGCCAATCCGAACGAGAAACTGTGAACTGCGCGAAGAATGACTAGTACCAATGTCATTGCGCCAAAACCCCAAATCGTGCCCTCGCCCAACCTGAGCCACAATCCGCTTCTCCACGGCAGGCCATAGCTGCCAAAAGGGCGACGTTCAATTTTTGCCATGGTCCAGGCGGCCGTAAGCACCGCGAAGAGAACTATCAACTCGCGGGGCATTACTGCTCCCAACCGCAGGGCAGGAATTTTCCACGGCGCAGAGTGGAGCGCAAAATGAAAAAGTACGACGATGATGGCGATCGCGAAAATAAGGAACATCAGCAATCGCCACCCGGCGCGAATGCCGTTCGGACCTGCAAAAATGCGCCGAATTACCGAGCCCTGTTGGTCTTTCAGTTCCACGTTACCTCGCAGGATGAGGAGAATTTGCCGCGGTCAAGCCGCATTCTCGCATGAAAGCAAGTCAACGCGTCATAGGCGCGCGGCCTGAATCGCGTGGAGTGCCTCGGCGTGTTGGATCCGGCGCGATACTTTTATGAGCCGCTGCCACACAGCTCCCGGGGACGTTTTGCGGATGAAACTTGGAGTGCTAGACTCGATCCATGGCGAAACGACAATCGACTCGCGGTAAAAAATCCCGATCCTCCGCCAGAAAGAACGGGAAATCGTCGGCGTCGAAGAAATCGGCGGCGCGAAAACGAAACGCGACTTCGCGACGGCGTTTGCCGCGGCGCCCGCCGCGAAAACGGATGCGACGATCGCGGGCTCGGCCAGGCATCGGGGTAGTGGACATCGCCGTACCGGCGCGGCCGGGCATTGGCCCTACCTCCGGAGGCCAATCCGGAGATATCGAAAGCCTGCCCGCCACGGCCAGCGCCGATTCGGAAAGCGTCGAGGAACTCGCGGCCGAAGGACAGGGTTTCGAAGCCGAGGTCGTGGACGCCGTCGAAGGCGCGCCCGATCCCGACGAATCCGAAGTGCGCACCCGCGAAGTTCCGGCAGATGAAGTTCCCGGCGAATATGAAAACGACGAGAAACCGGGCCGCTTCACGCGCTAGTCACGGAACATCCGTTGCTTCTGAATCGCTCGGATCGACCGCACGCTATTTCGGCCGGCCTTTCGGGCCCCGCGCGATCATCTGAATCGAATAGACCTGCGCGGCGTTGGCGATCTGCTTCCCGTTCGAGTCTTCCGCTCCTCGCGCTAGGATGTACATCGTCTTCCGGTCCGGCCCGCCGAAAGAAATGCTGATCTCATCGCGCGGCGAAGGAATCAGCCCCAAGTATTTCCCCTCGGGCGAGAAAACCTGCACGCCCGGATTCGTTGAAACATAGACTCGGCCGTCCGCGTCCACGGCGCTGCCATCGCCACCGGTATTCGGCAGCAGCTTGGCAAATTCGCGCTGGTTGCTGAGCGATCCATCCGGCTGCACGTCAAACACCTCCACGCTGCCGCGATTCGTCACGTAAAGTTTCTTTTCGTCCGGGCTGAGGATGATCCCATTCGTGAGCATGCCCTGGCCGTACTGCGTCACCGCTCCTTCGGGGCTGACGTAAAGAATTCCGCCCGCGGGTGCTCCCGTCACCGTGAAATAGATGCCGCCGTCACGCGCCGCCGTCAGATCGTTCATGATGCCGCCGAGGCAGTCCAGCGTGCCGTCGCTATAATGATCGACCACGACGCGCCGCGTCGGTGCGAGCTCCTCGATGCGCGGATGCAGCCCGCGCTCGATAGTGAATAGATGGCCCTTGGCATTCATCGAAAGCGCGCCGCCGGTGTGGGTGTCCCGGTAAACGGCGCTCGCGTTGCCGTTCTGATCGAGCTTCACCACATCGCTGTTGTCGTTTTGCGCGATCAGCAGGCCGCCATCGCGCGTGGAGACGATTCCATCGCCGTTGTTTCCTTCCGCCTGCCACAGGAATTTCCACCGCTGCCCCGCGGCGATCACTCCCGGAATTGCGCCCACGGTGTACTCGCGCGGCGGCGGGCCGCTCGCCGGCCAATGAATTGCCGGCATTTTGCGCGGCGGATTTTTGCACGCCGCAAGCGCCGCGTCATAGCCCGGATCGGCATTGGCCTGCAATGAGGGCAGTGGCGCATTGGCCGGAGCGGGCGGCAATGGCGGCGCCTGATCGGACGCTTGCCCGAACGCCGCCATCGCGCCGAGCGCGGCCAGCGTGCCAACGCCAATCGCGAGACCCGCTTTCGTCCGCCAACTCCGTCGCATAAAGCCTCCTTTGGCCGGCTGCGTCCTGCAATGATGAGAATCTAGTTGCACTGCCGCGCCGGAGCATACCAAAACTGCGATTTTCGCGCGAGTCGCAGCCATCGCGTCGCCGCGATTCTTCGCGCAAGGAGCTTCAATCATTGCCGCCCGCCAACTGTAGCCCGGCAATACCAGGTTTCGAATCTCAAACGAAGTGGTAGCGTGGTGATGAACCGCACAGACTTCATTCGGCGCGCTCACGTACAACGAGCGCAGAATCGAGACGCATCAGTCCCGTTATCCGATGAAAAGCTTGCTCCTCCTGCTCGCCTTCCTTTCCGCAGCGTCCGCCGCCCTAGGGCAAGCCAATACGGGCGAGTTGCGCATCCACGTTGCCGATCCGGCGGGGCTCGGCGTGCAGACGAAAGTCCTGATCGTCAGCCAGGCGAACGGCTATCGCGAAACGCTTTCGACTAACAACTCCGGCAATCTGGACGTTCAGCGCCTCGCCTTCGGGATCTACCGGATCGAGATCGCGCACGGAGGGTTTGAGCCCTTCGCGAGCACCGTCGAACTTCGCTCCGCCGTTCCGATCGAGTACCCGATCCAGCTGGAACTCCCGTCGGTCAATGAGTCGGTCACCGTCACCTCGAGGCAAACGCTCATCAATCCTGACGAGCCCGGATCCTTAAATCACATCGGCTACGGCGCCATCGAGCACCGCGTCAGCTCGCTTCCCGGACGCGGATTGCAGGATCTCGTCGAGACTCAGCCGGGCTGGCTGTATGAGGGCAACGCCGTGCTGCATCCGCGCGGCGCCGAATATCAGACGCAGTTCGTGATCGACGGCATCCCCATCACCAACAACATCTCGCCCAGTTTCGGAACCGAAGTGAACGCCAACGATGTGCAGTCGATGACCATCTATACCGCGGGCATTCCCGCCGAATTCGGCCGTAAGCTCGGCGGAGTGGTGGTGGTCAATACGCAGCAGAATTCGCAGCCCGGTTTCCACGGACAGGTGGTGCTGCAAGGCGGCAGCTACCGGACCGCGGGATCGTTCGCGCAGGGGCAGTACACGTGGGGCGTCAATTCCATCGGCTTCAGCGCCGGCGGAGATATGACCGGCCATTATTTGAATCCCGTCGTGCCGGAAAACTATTCCAACACCGGCACCGTGGGCGACTTTTCCGCGAATTATCAGCGCGACCTCACTCCGCGCGACCGCGTCACGTTTATCGCGCGCCATCAGCTGGCGCGTTACGACATCCCCAACGAGTACCTGCAGCAATCCGCCGGCCAGCGGCAGACCGGCGACAATTTCGAAGACGCGGGCATCGCTACGTACGAGCACACATTTTCATCAACCGCGCTCGCCACTCTTCGAAGCATGGTTCGCCAGGTTTCGAACGATTTGAATTCCAACGCGCAGTCCACTCCCGCGCGGGTTTTTCAGCACAACTGGTTTCGCGAAGCATATTTCAAAGGCGACATCACCGTCGATCGCGGGCATCAGGAATGGAAAGCGGGCTTCGAATCTGAAAATCACTTTCTCAACGAACGCTTTCGCTATTCGATCACCGATCCCGCGCAGTTCCCTCCCGATCAGCCGCCCAATTTCAACTTCCTCGGCAGTCGGCCCGATCTCGAGCAGGCGGCCTTTGCCCAGGATTTGATCCGGCTGCGCAACTGGTCGCTCAGCGCCGGGCTGCGTTGGGATCATTACCAGCTGATCTTGAATCGGCAGTCGCTCAGCCCCCGGCTCGCCCTATCGCGCTACTTCCCTTCCGCTTCCATCGTTCTTCATTTCTCCTTCGACCGCGTTTTCCAGACTCCCTCCTCGCAGAACATTCTTCTCTCCAGTTCTCCGCAGATCGAATCCATCAGCCCAAGTGACTTTCTTCGATTGCCGGTCAAACCCTCCAGCGGCGATTATTACGAGGCGGGCGCGCAAAAAGCCTTCTTCAACAAGCTGACGATCGACATCAATTATTTCCGGCGCACCTTCGGAAACTACGCCGACGACGATCAGCTGCAGAATACGACCGTCAGCTTTCCGATCGCGTTTCGAAAAGCCGTGATTTACGGCGTGGACTCCAAAATTGACTTGCCGCAGTGGGGCCGCTTTTCAGGTTACGTCAGCTACTCCTACGAGGTCGGCAACGTCTGGCTGCCGGTCACCGGTGGACTTTTCCTCGGCGACAGCGCCGCAACGGCGCAAACGCAGCTCAGCGGCCATTTCCCCGATTCGCAGGATCAGCGCAATACGCTCAGCACGCGCCTGCGCTACCAGGCGTCGAAACGGCTGTGGTTCGCGGGCGGAATGCAGTTCGGTTCGGGGCTGCCTTTCGAATTTGACGGCGATCCCTCGGCTGCGCTGGCTGCATATGGCCCAGCGGTTTTCGCGCGATTGAATTTCGCGCGTGGCCGCATCGTGCCCACCGCGCTCGTCAGCGCCTCGGCCGGCGCGCAGATTTGCAAATGCGA
>JAGWRH010000432.1 GCA_028876695.1 Acidobacteriota bacterium
ATGCCCACGATGTCGTCGAGCGCTTTGTCGTACACCGGCAGGCGCGAATATTTGGTTTCCACCACCCGCTCGCGCAGTTCCTCGAGCGTCGCCTTCGCGGGAATAGCGATGACGTCGGGTCGGGGAGTCATCACGTCGCGCACGCGTTTATCACCGAACTCGATAACCTGTTCGATCAGACGGGCATCGTCCTGTTCAATCAGCCCCTCTTCGGTGGCGGCGTCAACGAGCGCCTCGATCCCTTGCTGTTCGCCTGCCGGCGCGGTGGACTCCTCGTCCGAAAGACGCAGTACTGACGTGGCCATGTCCAGGCCGGCGTGAATGGGCCAGGTGATCCATACGAGCAACCGCACCATCGGGACGATCGGCCTGATCCACCCGGCGCTCTTTCCGGCCATGAGCAGCGCGGGAAACAGCTGCATTGCAACCACTACCTCCGCGCCCAGAAATACGATTCCTTCCACCGTTTCTTCCCATACAGCCGGAACGAACATCACCACCCCTCCGGCGGTCAAAACGGCGACGATCACCAGCCACAGTCGCGCCAGCAAACTAAATGCGATGGCCGCGCGACGCCGGTCCATTTTGAAGACCGGCTCGATCTCCGATTCGAAGCTTTCGAGATGGCGACGCAGGCGCCCGCCCGAAACCCGCCCCAACTCGCGGTACACGCGGTCGAGATAGGAAAACACCACGAGTCCCGCTGTGAGAAGGAGAATCCCGAGCGTGTAAAACAATATTTTCATCGTTCAGGCTAGGCCCAAGCGGCGCCGCAAAAGCCGTTCGCGGCGATCCATTTGCCCGGTGTCCGTTTCGTGATCGTAGCCCATCAGGTGCAGCATGCCGTGAAGAATCAGGATACGCAATTCCTGCGAAAACGTACGCCCGAAGCGCCGCGCATTTCGTCGCGCAACGGCGGGCGCGATCGCGATGTCCCCAAGATAAACGCCGTTCGAGCGAGCCGTGCGGCGGGGCAGTTTGCCGGCGGTGAGAGAGGCTGTCTCTTCATCAGAGGGGAAGGAGAGCACGTCGGTCGGGCCGCTCTTGTGCCGGTACGCGCGATTCCAGCCAGCTATCTCGGTGTTCGTCACGAAGCAAGCGGTGAGCGAGCCGGGCGGCAGCCGCAGCGCGCGGCGCGCGCGAGTCACAAATTCCTCAAGTTGCTGAATCGGAACCCGAACGCTGCGCTGCCGGTTCAAGATCGTGTCCCGCTCGTCCGGACGCCCCAGGATCTCTCGTTTTTGCGTGCTGCTGCGCGTGCGTTTTTCCCTTGGTGCCGCGGCTACTTCCGGCGCGACGTCTTCGCCGCGACGGTTTTCGGCGTGGCATGCTTCCCAGCTTTCCGTACCGGCGCGGCAGGTTTGGCTGGCGCCGGTGCCTGAGCCGCGGCAGCAACCGGCTTCGGCGCTTTCCCTGCCGCGCGAACGGGCTGGATTGTCGGGCGGCCCTTTCCGGAGATGTTCGCGCCGGATTCCGCGGCGGCCTCCTTGCCCTTGCGCTTTTTCTCGGGTTTCCGCGGAGGTTCATCCTTAATTCCCGCCAGGTCCCGCAGTAACTTGGTGCGTTCTTCCGGGGTTTTGCCCTTCCCTCGTAGCTGTTTTTCGAAGAACTGTTCGAGAATCTGGTCGAACTTCGGCCCGCGCGGAACGCCCAAGAAGTCCAGTTCCGCCACGGGCAGCGCCAAACGCAACGGACGCCACTTTTGCAGATAATTCCGGATCTTCGAAACCGCGCGCGCGTCGGGAATCTCCGCCTCAATGAACGCAAGCATCTCTGGCGGCACCGAGGCCATGTAGAAATACGCATCGCGCGGCGATTCGGTTTTCCGGCTCTTCAACACCTTCACCATGGCGCGCGCCTTGTCTGGCAGATCGACGATCGCGTCGATTTCCGATTGCGTGTAGTTCAAATTCCGAAGCAGGAAAACCATCTCGCGTGGCTTTAAGCGCTGCAGGGTGTAACGAGTGGTCGCATCTCGCAGCCGCGGGCGGATTCCGGCTTCCAGGAAATTCATTCGTACCCGGGAGAGCTTGTTGAGCGCCTCGTAATCGGGTTTGCGGCGCTGCAGTTGCGGATGAACCACGACCAGCAGTTCGCGCGACTCCCATTGCTTCAGCGCGGGCACGGCGTTTTCCTCGCGTGAGAGGGCACGGAGTTCGTGTCCTACGTCGCTGGCGTCAATGCGGTCTTGCAGCCCGCGCTGCATCGCCAGATCGAACCATTCCTGCGTGCGCGAATCCATGTTGAAACTCATCCGCGCGCAGTAGCGCAGGATTCGCAGGAGTCGAATCGGCTGATTCGTGAACGCGTGGATGGAAAGCGCGCGCACTTCCTGGCGCTCCAGGTCGGCCAGGCCGTTGGTGGGATCAAGCAACAGGCCGCGCGAGTTGGCATTTAGCGAGATGGCAATGGCGTTAATCGAAAAATCGCGGCGGCGAAGGTCTTCCATGATCCCCGCGAAGCGGTACTCCGGTTTGGCGCCCGGTCGTTCATAAACGTCGTCTCGGGCCGCGGCGATCGAACCATCGGCATCGCCGGCGAAAATCATTTCGAAGTGCCGGATTTTTTCATTTTCGGAAAGCACCCGCGCACCGCCCTTTTCCAGTTCGCGCACCATGCGCACCGGGTTGCCTTCGACCGTGAAATCCAGATCGCGAATGGGCTGCCCGGAGATCAGGTCGCGAACCGCTCCGCCCGTCAGATAAATGTTCATCTCCTGCGACCGGGCCAATTCCTGCACGCGTTCCAGGGCTGCGCGTTGTTCCGGAGAAAGGCGGCTTTCCAATAAGTACATGTAATCGGGCATGAGGTCCTACGCCTCCTGTCCTGCATCCGCGGCGCTCTAAGCGCGCGGGTGATGAGCCTTATAAACCTGCTTCAGACGCTCCTCTACCACGTGCGTATAGATCTGCGTGGTGGAGATATCCGAATGGCCTAGCATCATCTGAACGGCGCGCAGATCGGCGCCGCCGTCGAGCAAGTGCGTGGCGAAGCTGTGCCGCAGCATATGCGGCTTCACGTGTTTGCGAATGCCGGCCATCCGGCCGTAATGCGCCAGGGCTTTCCAATAGCTGATGCGGTCGATTTTGCCGCCCCGCAAATTCAGAAATAGGTACGGAGACGAGCCGCCGCGCAGCAACTGCGGCCGGGCTTCCTTGTAATACGCTTGCACCGCATCGAGCGCGCGCCGGCCCACCGGAACAATCCGCTCCTTGTCGCCCTTGCCCACGCACCGCACGCTGCCTTCGCCCATATGCAGGTCGCCGACCCGCAAGGCGCAGAGTTCCGAAACGCGCAGCCCGCACGAATACATCAGCTCGATCATCGCTTTATCGCGAAGCCCGGCCACCGTCGAGGTGTCCGGCTGTGCCAGCACTCGCTCCAGTTCTTCGAGGCTCAAAAACTGCGGCAGCGTGCGCCGGAACTTCGGCGATTCGATCGTGGCCGCGGGATCTTCATCGATGCGCCCTTCGATCAGCGCGAAGCGGAAGAAATTGCGAATGGTAACCAGATGGCGCGCCACCGAACGGCTATCGAGCCTCTGCTGATAGAGAGACGCCAGAAAATCGACAATGTCGCTCCGAGTTACGTCCGTCGTCGACTTCTCGCGCTTCGTCACGAACGTTGCGAATTTCGCGATATCGCGGCGATACGCCTGGATCGTATTCGGTGACAAGCCTTTTTCCACGCGCAAGCACGTCAGAAATGTTCGAATATCTGCTTCCAAGACAGCGTCTCCCGTTTTACGCGACGGTCTGCGGGTCATTCTGCATGGTGCACGCCTTTACGCTCCGCTTTCAACCGCCTCAGCCGTCGGTGGCTCTGCTTTGCGCAGCAACAGGAAGAACTCCCCGAGTTCCTCGCATCGCAGCAGCCACGCTAGCGCAAAATAGATGCACACCGCCGCCGCAATCATGCCGGCGAGTAATCCGATCTGGGTGAGCACATGGCGCACTTCCTCGAAATGCGACACGTGAAGTACTCCATATGCCGCCAGACCCATGCCTACGGCGCACGCCGCGATCTTGCAAAATGATTGCAGTAGCCCTCGCGCGCCTAGTTGCCCATAGCGCCTGCGAAAAAGAAAAAAAAGCGCCCCAAAATTGAAATACGCGGCAATGGAGCTGGCCAGCGCGGGGCTGCCGTTCGAAAGCGCGCGGAAAAAGAACAGCAGAAACAGCCCATTGAGCGCGATATTCAGGCCCAGCGCGCAAGCGCCGGTCTTCGCCGGAGTGGCCGTATCGTGCGTTGCGTAATACATGGGCGCGATCAACTTCATTCCCGCGAACGCGGGCAGCCCCAGCGAATAGTAGAGCAACGCCCTCGCCGTCAGCGCCGTGGACTCCGGCGTGAACCGCCCATGTTGGAACAGCACTTGAATGATCGGCTGGCGCAGCAGAATCAGCCCAATCGCCGCGGGAATTGTGATGAACGATACGATGCGCAGCGAAAATCCGAACGTGCGCTTCATCTCGGCCCATTGCCCCGCCGCCCATTGATGCGACATGGCCGGCAAAAGCGCCGTGGACATCGCCACGGCATAACTCCCCAGCGCCAGTTGCATCACGCGATCCGCCACGTAAAGCGACGTGATGCTGCCTTCGGGCATGCGCGACGACGCGGCAAAGATCGTGTCGATGAACATGTTGATCTGGTACACGCCCATGCCGAAGAACGCGGGCGCGGCCAGCCGTCCAACCTTCCGAACGCCAGGATCGGAAAGCGAGATTCGGGGTAGCAGATTCATTCCCCGCCGCACCAGCGCCGGTATTTGCATCCCGAGCTGCACTACGGCACCCAATAAGATTCCCACCGCCAGCGCGATCGCCGGCGAGCGGTACTCCGGCGGCGCCCAACGCAGGATTGGCCGGTAAAACACGGCGAACGAGCACGCGATCACCGCAAGATTGAAAAAAATCGGCGTTGCCGCCGGCAGAGCGAACATGTGAAAGCTGTTCAGGATGGAAGCGGCGAGCGCCGCTAGTCCGATGAACACAATGGCAGGGAAGATGATGCGATTCAGATACACCGCGAGCTGCCAATGGCCTTGCTGCGCTCCGAAGATGGTCAGGAACCCGATTAGCTGCCGGGAAAAAACCGTGCCGACCAGCGCCAGGGCTGCGAGCGCGAACGCCACGTCCCAAAATATCTTCTGCGCGAATGCCCACGCTTTGGGAGCCGATTCGTCGTGCAAGTAACCTGCGAAAACGGGTATGAACGAAGCGCCCAGCGAACCTTCTCCGGCCATTCGGCGTATCAAACCGGGTATTCGGAAGGCTAGGATGAATGAATCGGCAGCTGGAGAAGTGCCGAGGAGGAGAGCTATTCGCTGATCGCGTAAGTATCCGCAAATGCGGCTGATAACCGTTACGAGGGCTACCACCGAGGCCGACTTTAGTAGCTGTCCCTTGGTGGTCAATCGGCTCCCGTTCCGGTCCTAACCCTTTGAGCACCAATAAGTTGACATCCGCTGCCGACTGCACGATAACATAACCTGCGCGGCATTCGCAACTAAAGCCAATCCGCCGCCCTCCGAGGCACCAGCCTCCAGTCAGGAATCGCGTGAAAAGCCGCGTCACAGCCTCCACGCATAAGAAAGTCGCGGTCTTTCTTCTGGACGGCGCTTGCGAACCCGGCCACATCAATCCCGCCGCGCTGGATTCCGTCGAAAAAATCGACTTGCTCACTCCCGGCGGGGAGCACCGCTCCATCCCTCTCAATGAGGTCAAGGCCGTCTGCTTCGTGCGCGAATTTACCGGGCCCTTCGAGCCGGAGCGAAAGTCATTCTTAAGCCGCCCGAAGCTCGATGGGCTGTGGATCAGACTGCGCTTTCGCGACAATGACGAAATGGAGGGTGTCGCGGCAAACGATTTGCTCGCCATGCTTGGTCTCGGCGTGCAGTTGACGCCTCCCGACTTGCACGGCAACGTGGTGCGGATGTTCATTCCGCGGTCGGCCCTCGTCCAAATGAAGGTCTTGGGCGTCGTCGGAGTAGCACGGCGGCCACAGCCGAAACCGAGCGGGGGTCGATCTGCAGACCAGCCGGAACTCTTCGACGAATAGCCTCAGCACTGAGGCTTTCTGTCTAACCCGGAATCGGTAGATTGGCTGGCTTTCCAACCTTGCCAGACCGGCCTTCGCGAAAACCTCGCCGGCAAGTACCCATACGTTCTCTCCTGAGAGACAATTTGGCTCTTCACAGACTCATTCCTGCGTTATATTGGTCTGTAAGGGAGAGCCAATGCTGCAGGTGCATTTACAGCCCGAAAGCCACATCCCGCTTTACGTCCAGTTGCGCGACCAGGTCCGCGCGCTCGTCTCTTCCGGCGAACTGCGCACCGGCGACCGCATTCCCGCCAGCCGCGAATTGGCGGGCCAGTTGGGCGTCCACCGCACCACGGTGGCCAACGCCTACGCGGAACTGGAGGCGGAGGGCCTGATCGAGGGGCACGTTGGCCGGGGGACGTTCATCTGCGCGCCACAGGTAAAACAGTTTTCACCGCCCCCGCGATCGAATGGACATGGCGGCGCGATGCGATGGGAATCGCTCTTCGCCGACGAGCGCGGCGTTGAAGGCCTGAGCCGCGTGATGCCGGAAATTCCTCCCGGCGCGATTGCCTTCACTGCGGCGCGGCCCTCCGACGAGCTGTTTCCGCTCGAGGAATTCCGCCGCTGCGTCAACGCCGTTTTGCGCAGGGAAGGGCGCAGGATTCTGCAGCTTGGATCGACCGACGGTTATGGACCGCTCAAAGAAGCGGTCACGGAACTCTTGCGCGCCGAGGGACTGAATGTTCGTCCGGGACAGCTGTTGATTACCGACGGCTGCCAACAAGCGATCGACCTCGTCTGCAAAGCCTTCTTGCGCCCGGGCGATGCCGTCGCGCTGGAAAACCCGGCCTATCCGGGCGCGATCGCAATTTTTGCCGGCGCTCGCGTTCGCACCCTGCCGGTCAGCGTGGGAACGGATTCCGAACGCACCGGCCACCCAGGTCTCGATATCGACGCGCTTGAGGCGGTCCTATTGCAGAACCGCATCAAGCTGATTTTCGTCACGCCGGATTTTCACAATCCCACCGGAACGGCTTTGCCCGTCGCGGAACGGCGCCGGTTCCTCGAACTTGCAGCCCGTTACCAGGTGCCGGTGGTGGAAGACGCGATTTATGCGCGTCTGCGCCTGCATGGGAAGCCGCTACCATCTCTGAAATCGTTGGATGTAGCCGGTAACGTGATTCAGATCGATAGCTTCTCGAAGATTGCGTTTCCGGGATTGCGCATCGGCTGGTGCATCGGCGCCGAGAGCGCGATCGAGCGTTTGCGCCTGGTCAAGCAATCGACGGACCTGCATAGCGACCAGCTTTCGCAAGCGGCCATGGCCGAATTCGTGCGTCGCGGCCATTTGGCGCGGCACATTGCCAAGGTGAAGAACGTCTACCGCGCGCGCCTCGAAGCCATGGAAAAAGCCCTCGAGCGCCACATGCCCGGCGGGGTCACTTGGACGCGCGTCGAAGGCGGCATGACGCTGTGGCTCACTCTGCCCGCCGGATTCGATGCCGGCGAGTTGCTCACCCATGCGCGCGAGCGCGGCATCATCTTTCTTCCGGGCCGATATTTCTACGCGCAGCATCCGCAGCCGAATACGCTCCGGCTGGCGTTCGCGAGCG
>JAGWRH010000433.1 GCA_028876695.1 Acidobacteriota bacterium
CGCACGGCGTCAGCGGGTCAGCCAAGCATGTGTTTTCGGCCGCAGTGGGCCAAAACTGGCAGGTTAGCGGAGCCGCAACATTTCGTGCAGGGCCGGCTCCAGCTCGGGAAAGCGAAACGGACAGCGGATCTTAGTCAGGGCGTCCGGGACCACCCTGGCGCTGGCCAGCAGCAGCGGCTTGGCCATTTCTCCCAGCATCACTCGCAGCGCGACTCCCGGAACAGCGAAAATCGCCGGCCGGTGCAGCACCTTTGCCGCGATCCGCGTGAACTCGCTATTCCTGACGGGATTTGGCGCCACCGTGTTGAAGGCGCCCTCGAAGCGCTCGTCTAAGAGAGCCGCGCGTGCCACTTGCACCGCGTCCGCGAGAGCGATCCAGGGCATCCATTGCCTACCGGGTCCCATTTGACCGCCGACACCAATTCGGAATGGCAGCAGCATTTTCGGCAGCGCGCCGCCCTTCGAATCCAAGATAATTCCGAAGCGCAGCATCACCGTCCGAATGCCAGCAGCGCGCGCGCGCATAGCTTCTGTTTCCCAATCGCGCACCAGCAGGGCCAGGAAGTCGGAGCCGGGCTTGCTGGCTTCCGTCAATACCTCATCGCCACGATCCCCGTAGTAGCCGGTAGCCGACGCGCTCACCAGCACACGCGGTCTCCGTGGGATGCGCGCTATCGCGTCCACCAGCAAGCGCGTCGAATCGATGCGGCTGCCGCGAAGCACCGCTTTGCTCGCCGCCGTCCAGCGCCGGCCGGCAATACTCGCACCGGCCAGATTTATCACCGCATCTACAGCTTGCAGCGCGGCGCTATCGATCATCCCTGACGCAGGGTCCCATCGCACATCGCCTTCCGCCGTCCCGCCGCCGGGCCGCACGAGGCGCGCGATCGTATGGCCGTCCCGTGAAAGTGCACGGCTCAGGGCCGTGCCGACCAATCCTGATGCGCCCGAGATCAAGACTCTCATCGATTCGATTCTCGCGTATTCCTGACGGACACCCGGCAATCCGTAAGCTAAGCTACGACCGCAAACGGGGAGCGTCAAGGAATCCGCAGCGATCGGCGGTTATCTGTGTCAAATGCGCGCATAGATGCCGGATTCGGCATTTTCCGCGCAGAATTCGGCTGCGAAACGACCGCACGCGTTTGCCGATACGTTAGAATTAAATGAACTCGCGAGAGGCGGCATGAATCCGTGGTGGCACAAGAAACTGGCTGCCGTCGGGCTGGCGCTCACCAGCTCATTAATCGGCGTAGCTGCTCTGGCGATCGGTAGCCGCGCTCAATCACCGCAAAAAGCGCCCAGGCAGAATTCGCAGATTACAACGACTTCGAGTCAACCCATCGAGATCGCCGGATTTTCGTCCTCACAAGCCGCCACCGAAGCGCAACTGGAACAAAAGCTCTTGGCCATTCCCGATGCTGCTCGCGCCGAAAGCGATCTTCGCCATCTTACGAGCGCGCCGCATGTGGCCGGTACCGAAGGCAGCCATCGGGTCGCCGAATGGCTCCGGGACCAATACCGCAGCTATGGTTTCGACGCCGAAATCGCGACATACAATGTTTGGCTGCCGGCGCCGCGTGAGATCAAGCTCGAGCTCGTAAAACCCAAGCACGAAAACATCGATTCACCCGAACCTCCGGTACCCGGTGACCTCGATACATGGAATAAACACACCGCGCCCGCGTATAACGCCTACTCGCCTTCGGGCGACGTCACCGCACCCGTCGTGTACGTCAACTACGGCATGGCAGACGATTATCGCGAGCTCGCTCGCCTGGGAATTAACGTCGAGGGGAAAATCGTCATCGCGCGTTACGGCCGGGGTTATCGCGGCATCAAGGCAGTGCTCGCTGAACAGCATCATGCAGCAGGGCTGATCCTGTTCTCCGATCCGCAAGACGATGGCTTCGCCGCGGGTGACATATTTCCCGATGGGCCCTGGCGTCCGCTCGGCGGAATTCAGCGTGGCTCCATTCTGTATACTCAAATTTATCCTGGCGACCCGCTCACGCCGGGCACCCCTTCCGTGGCTGGCGCAAAGCGCATCTCCGCGACGGACGCCGCCAGCCTGCCGCGAATTCCCACGATTCCGATCAGCGCTCAGGACGCGTCGACAATTCTGAAAGATCTTGACGGGCGTCACGTACCGCGCAATTGGCAGGGCTCGTTGCCGTTCACATATCACATCGGCGCTGGACGCGTTCGCGTTCACATGAAGATCGCCATGGATTACCGCCAGCGGCCCCTTTATGACGTGATCGCAACGCTCCATGGCTCGGTCGACGATCAATGGGTTCTCATCGGAAACCACCACGATGCCTGGGTCTACGGCGCAGCTGACCCAAATAGCGGCACGGCTTCTCTCCTCGAGGCCTCGCGCGCCATCGGAGAACTGGTTCGCTCGGGATGGCATCCGCGCCGCACGATCGTTATCTGTAACTGGGACGGAGAAGAACCGGGCCTCCTCGGCTCGACCGAATGGGTCGAGCAGCATCGCACCGAACTGCAATCGAAAGCCGTCGCGTATATCAATACTGACGTTGGCGTCAGCGGCCCGAACTTCACGGCTTCCGCGAGTCCTTCACTCAGTAACTTGATCCGCGCGGTTGCGCGCCAGGTTCGCGATCCAGATACCAGCGAAACGGTTTATGACGCCTGGACCGAACATTCCGCCAGCGGGCGAACCGAGCTCTCCGGTATCGCTCGCCAGATTCCCGGCGCGCACGCTCCGGGCGAAGCACCGGTTGGCGCGCTCGGCTCCGGTTCGGATTATTCGCCTTTTTTCGACTTCGCCGGCATTCCTGCCATCGACATCGCATTCACGGGCGATTACGGCGTATATCACTCGCTTTATGATGACTTTTACTGGATGAAACATTTCGGTGATCCCTCATTCGGGTACCACGTCGCGCTGGCGAGGGTGCTCGGGATTGTCGCGCTGCGCCTAGACGGAGCCGGCGTCCTGCCTTTCGACTATTCGCTGTATTCGTCCGAAATTAGCCGCGCCGCGGACGAACTCGCCTCGCGCGTGTCGCAGGATTCCAGCGAATCTGCCGCGCTTCAACCGGTGCTTGAGGCGGCACGGCAACTCTCCGCGGACGCGTCGCACGAAGCGATGGCTGTCGGTGCGCTCGATGGCGCCCCGATCGATCCGGCGCTGGCGAACCACCTCAGCCTCGCACTGGCGGAAGTGGAACAAGCCTTTCTGAATCCCAACGGACTCATCGGCCGGCCTTGGTATAAACACACCATTTTCGCCCCAGGCAGCTACACCGGTTATGCCGCCGAAACTCTGCCCGGGATCACGGAAGCCATTGACCGGCACGATCTCGCGGCCCTTCGTACGGAGTCGGATGCCGCGGTAGATGCCATGATCCGGGCCGCTGAGCGCCTGAACGAAGTCACCCGAATGGCGCAGCCAACTTCAGAGCCGTTCCCAGGTCCCCCTTCGGGCCGCGAATAGGCCCCTCGCGGCGGAGAGCTGGATATCAGGCTCCCGGCTTGACCGGCGTGCTAAACTCCAGGCAGTGAGTTCGCCCGAGTTGGCAGGCAGCGTCCACAGGCCCTCGGGGGTTGACCTCCGGGTTTCGGTCGGTACAGTTCGTCTTAAAAATCCCATCATTGCCGCCAGCGGAACGTTTGGTTACGGGGTGGAGTTTGCCCACCTCGTTAATCTCAGCGCGCTGGGGGGAATTGTCGTCAAAGGGCTTTCGCTTGAGCCGATGGCGGGCTCCCCGGCGCCCCGGATGTGCGAGACCACTGGGGGGATGGTAAATGCTATCGGGCTCCAGAACATTGGGGTCCGGGCGTTCGTCTTCGAGAAGTTGCCAGAACTGCGGAAGTACGACACGGCGGTGCTGGCAAACGTCTTCGGCAGGACGGTTGAGGAGTACGTCGAGGTCATCCGAATCCTGAACGACGCGGCGGGGCTAGCGGCCTACGAGCTGAATATCTCCTGCCCCAACGTCAAGCAAGGCGGCGTCGAGTATGGTACCGATCCAGTACTCGCGGCGGAAGTGACGGCTGCAGCAAAGCGTGCCTCTCGACGCCCACTGTGGGTCAAGCTCTCCCCGGTCGTTGGTAGGATTGGGGTTATCGCGAAGGCTGTTGAGGCGGCCGGGGCCGATGCGATCGTGGCAGCGAATACCTACCCCTCATTGTGTCTGGATCCACACACCCGAAGGTCCCGCCTCGGGAGTACGACAGGCGGGTTGTCCGGGGCAGCAATAAAACCTATAACGATGAGGCTGGTTTACGAGGCTAGCCGGGCGGTTCAAATCCCGATCATAGGGCTTGGCGGGATCGAAACGGCGGCAGATGCGGTCGAGTATATGGTCGCGGGAGCCTCGGCGGTGGAAATCGGGACCGCGCACTTCGTGGATCCACGGGCTTCAGAGCGCCTGGTGGAAACACTGGATGCCTGGTGTAGGGTAGAAAATGTGTTTGAAATCAGCAGCTTACGAGGCTCCGTCAGGGATTGAACTGATTGCTTCGAAGCCTCTGAAAAGGCTAAAATTAGCTGCTTCAAGTGAGGATAGCTGCCAATGAAAGCCAGAGTGTTAGTAGTTCTCGAAGCGGTATTCTTAGGACTGGGACTGCTCGTCCTCAGCCCGTCGGCCAATCCTACGGCCTTCAGCGAGGTGGGCATCCCCTCAATCACTTCCGCAAGCCGCTCATCTAACTCTCGCGCCCAATTGACGTCCGACAGCCAGCCCAAACCGCTGGCGGTATGGAGCTGCGTCTCCAGCTGGTACGGGGAAGATTTCGACGGCTTGCCGACCGCAACCGGCGAAACGTACGACATGTACGCAGCTACGGCGGCAAACCCGACGCTCCCGCTAGGCTCGATCATCAGGGTGGTCAACCCCAAGAACCATCGCAGCGAGGTTGTCCGAATCAATGACCGCGGCCCCTACGTCGTGGGCCGTGAACTGGACGTCTCCTATGCGGTCGCCCGGGACCTGGGCTTCGAAAACAGCGGGACGGCCCGAGTTCGCGTCGAACTGCTCAAGGTACCGTCACGTCCTGCCTCGGATCACCGCAACTAAGTCCCTCCCCAACCGCCAGAACCGCGACTGCATGGCGGGCAACCGCTTGGAAGCCGCGTGAAATTTGACTCCGAGCCCGCGGCGCGAAAGTTTCCGCGCCGCCCCGTCGATCGAGCACGCCGGCCGCGAACGATTCCGGTGACCCCTCCTAAAGCTTCCGGCGAGTCGCTTCGCCTTGCAAGAACGCCTTTCCGCGGATAGGCTGAGATACGGGTGCAAGCGCGGATTTCCCGCCGTTCACCGCTTTCGAACATCGATGGCAAGTGAAAAACACGTAATCGTCGGCACGGCCGGCCACATCGATCACGGCAAATCCGCCCTGGTTGAGGCGCTGACCGGCACAAATCCGGACCGCCTCGAAGAAGAGAAACGGCGTGGGATCACCATCGACCTGGGGTTCGCGTTTTTGCGGATCGGCGATGTGCGCTTCGGGTTCGTCGACGTGCCCGGGCACGAGCGCTTCGTCCGCAACATGCTTGCGGGAGCGGGCGGTATCGACGTGCTGCTCCTGGTGATTTCCGCCGATGAATCGATCATGCCGCAGACACGCGAGCATTTCGATATCTGCCGGCTGCTGGGAATTCCGCGCGGCGTGGTGGCCTTGACCAAGTCCGATCTGGTCGAACCGGAGATGCTCGATTTGGTGCGGCTGGAGATTGATGAGTTCGTGCGCGGATCGTTTTTGGCGGGTGCGCCAATCATTCCGGTGAGCTCCCGTACAGGTGCCGGCCTCGATGCATTGAAACAGGAGCTTTTGAATGCCGCGCTCGCCACGGCGGCAAAGGATATCACGCGCCATTTCCGGCTGCCGATAGACCGTTCGTTTGCAACGAAGGGTTTCGGCACGGTGGTCACCGGCACATTGATCTCCGGCACCGTCCGCGTGAAGGACGAAATCGAGTTGCATCCCCTCGGGCGCGTGGCGCGCGTGCGTGGGCTGCATTCGGGCGGCGAACCGATCGAGCAGGCATTTGCCGGACAACGCACGGCAGTGAATCTGGCAGGAGTGGAGCATCACGAAGTCCGCCGCGGAATGGTTCTCTCGGCGCCCGGGGTGTTCCATCCTACTCGCCGCATCGACGCACGGATTTCACTGCTGCCCTCGGCGCGGCCGCTGCGAAATCGCGCACAAGTGCATTTCCACCAGGGCTCCGCCGAAGCGATAGCGGAAGTGATTTTGCTGGGCCGATCGGAAATTTCGCCGGGCGAAGAGGCTTTGGCGCAACTGCGGCTCGATGCGGGAGTGCTCGCTCTACCCGGCGATCGCTTTATCCTGCGGCAGTTTTCCCCGGTCATCACCATTGGGGGAGGCGTGGTAATCGACTCCGCCGCGCGGCGACACCGGCGCAGCGATCCATCCGCCGCGGCTTTCCTACAAACGCTCGAGGGCGGCGACCGTTTGGAATCGATAGCGGCACTCGCGAACGCGTCGCCTCGCGGCCTTGCGATGCAGGAGCTTCTGGCGCGGACCGGGTGGCTGGAACCAGAGATCCGCGAACTGGCTGGAAGGCTTTCAGCGGCAAAGCGCCTAAGGATCTTGAGCGAACAGCCGCTTATCGTGGCGCCGGAACAATCGGTACAAAACTGCGCGGCCACAATTCGCACGGCCGTGGACGATTTTCATCGTGGCAACCCCCTGCTGCCGGGTATCCCCAAACAGGAACTGCGCGGGCGCGCCGGCAATCCGCGACCGGAGCTGTTCCAGGCCGCTATGGACGACCTGATTCGCGGAGGAATCGTAAGCACAACCGGCGACTTGGTGCAGCGCGCCGGACGTTCGATTTCGCTCTCTCCAGACGAGGCTCGCGCGAAAGAAACCATCGAGAAGGCCTTCGCCCAATCGGGCCTCGCGGTTCCCAACGTCTCGGCGGTACTGGAGAAGCTGCCGGTTGAGCCCGTGCGGGCGCGGAAGATTTTGCAGATTCTGCTGCGCGAAAATGTGCTCATCAAAGTGGCCGAGGACCTTTTTTTCCACCGCGACGCGATCGCGCATCTACGCGAGCTGATTGCGGGGTATCGTAAGGAGCGCGGCGAGCGGCTGCCGATTACCGCGTTCAAGGATCTTGCAGGAATCAGCCGGAAATACGCGATTCCGCTGCTTGAATACCTGGACCGCGAGCACGTGACGCGCCGCGCGGGCGATGAGCGTGTTATACTGTAGCCTCTGGGTAGAGGTGCCGGGGAGCGCTACGCGAAGGCGCCCTCGTGCATGAAAGGTAGGTCGTTATGTGGGATAGTCCCATTCACCTGTTGATCGTCGCCATCGTGGTATTGGTGCTGTTTGGCGGACGAAAGATTCCTGAGGTCATGAAGGGCCTCGGCCAAGGCGTACGCGAGTTCAAGGACGGAATGCGCGGAGAATCCGCGCAGCCGCAGCCACCGGCGAATCCGGTGCAGCAAGCAGTCCAGCAGGCTCCGCAGGCCACGGCGCCGCCCGCACCGATAGCCGCGGAACAGAAGAAGTAGCTCTGCCGCACCGAAGTGCGGTCGGCTGAGGCCGCTCTCGCTAGTCATGGCAGTGTTCGTGGTGATTCTGACCGCTGCGTTCAGGCAAAAAATAACTGCAATTTAGAAATCCGCGGATCCGGTGAGACGGCGGCCTTTCGGCCGCCGTTGTCATTTCAGGCGCCGATCTCAACTGACCCGATTTTCCAGCCGGCTTCCCGCAAAAGCGAGTACAGCCGCGCGAGCGGCAATCCCACGACGTTGAAATAGCAGCCGTCGATGCGCGTGATGAATCGTCCGGCAATTCCCTGCACTGCGTACCCGCCCGCTTTGCCGAAAGGCTCGCCGGTGGCGACATAGCGTTCAATCTCGACGCCCGAGAGATTGGCGAATGTCACGGCCGTGACCTCGTCGACCACTTGGTCCCATGCCCCCGGACGTCGCACCAATGCGAGCCCCGTGTGGACTTCGTGCACGCGGCCGCTCAATCGGCGCAGCATCCGCTGCGCATCCTCCTCCGATTCCGGCTTGCCCAGCATTTCGTCATCGATTACGACGGTTGTATCCGCTCCCATGAAAATCGTTCCGGTTTCCAATCGTTCTTCGGACGCCGCATCCGCCGCGGCACGTGCCTTTTCGAGCGCCAGTCGCTGAACGTAGGCGGAAGGTAACTCGCCCTGGCGCGGCGATTCGTCGATCAGCGCAGTCCGGATTTCGAACGGGATCCCGGCGTTGCGCAGGATCTCCGCACGGCGAGGCGATGCCGATGCGAGGACGAGTCTCATCGGGGCGCGGTGCTCCGCGGTTTTTCCGCACGGGCGTGTTCTCTGGCCGATTGCAATGCAATTTCGGTCTGAGCTTTCGCCCATCCAAAAAGGCGCGCCAGCTGCATGGGCTGCGCGCCCGGATTCATCCGAGCGAATTGGGCCGCCAGTTTCGCGCGCGCCGATTGCGGCTCGATCGCGAACGCCGCCTCCGTTTCCTGCGGGAATGCTCGCGACGTGAGCTCGTATTTTCCGGAAGCCCACGCGCCGGTTTCCTGTTCGGAGCCAAAGTGAGACACCACGAGCAGGCATTGCAAATCCAGAATGGCGCGCTTGAAGCGCATGTTCCCGGCGGTCGTTTCCATCTTGCAGGCGTGGCGCAACTCGAGCGTGGCGAGCGGGCCGTGTTGGGCGAGAGCTTGCCAGATCAGGCGCGCATCGTCGCGGATGCGCCCCTGGCGGTAGAAGCGCTCGTAATCATCGGGCGCGGCGGCGGCTTCGCGCATTGCGAGAAAGTACGGCAAATGGCCGCGCGAAATGAATGTGCCCTTGCCGCGGAAGTATTTGGCGTAGTGCGCGCGGCGACGGCGGGGCAATTCGTCCTTCCAGCGCCAGATTTTCTCGAACTGCTCGTCGAAGACGATCCCGTCATCCTGGCCGCGTCCGGTAACCGCGCAGTAGAGCGAGGGCAGCGGCACGTTCGCGACTGGGAAAAGGGTGCAGAATCCGGCAACCTCGATGAATTTCACGGCGTCCGTGAGGCTAGTCACGCGCCTTCGCAAGCGAAGCCGATCGTCACGAGTGGGCATCAGACGACGACGGATTCCTGATATTCACCGAAGGCGCGGCGCATGGCGTCTGAAATTTCTCCGACTGTGGCGTACGCTTCGACGGCGGCGAGGATCGCGGGCATAAGATTTTCAGTCCCCCGCGCGCGACGCTCTACTTCGGCAGTAGCTGCACGTGCCCTTTCCGAATCGCGCTTCGCGCGCAGCGCGTTGAGGCGCGCGATCTGGGTGCGTTCGATTTCCGGGTCGATGCGCAGCGTAGGAATCGTCTGCTCGGAACCGGCCTGGAAACGGTTGACTCCGACGATGATCTGCTCGTCCGCTTCGATCGCCCGCTGGTATCGGTACGCCGAATTCTGGATTTCCTGCTGGATGAACCCGGTTTCAATGGCCCGCAGCATCCCGCCCATCGCATCGATTTTCGCGATGTATTCTTTCGCGCCGGATTCGATTTCGCCGGTCATTTCTTCGATGGCGTACGCGCCCCCGACTGGATCGATCGTATTTGCGACGCCGGTCTCCTCCGCGATGATCTGCTGGGTGCGCAACGCGAGCAATGCCGCGCGCTCCGTGGGCAAAGCCAGTGCTTCATCGAGGCCGTTGGCGTGGAGCGACTGGCATCCGCCGAGCACCGCGGCAAGGCACTGCAGCGCCGTGCGGACCAAATTGTTCTCAGGCTGCTGCGCCGTAAGCGACGATCCCGCCGACTGCGCGTGGAAACGCAGCATCATCGAACGCGGATCGCGCGCTCCGAAGCGCTCGCGCATGGTGCGCGCCCACAAGCGCCGGGCGGCGCGAAATTTCGCGATTTGCGCGAGAAACTCATTGTGCGAGTTGAAGAAAAATGAAAGCTGCGGCGCGAATTCGTCCACTTGCAAAGCAGCGTTTACGGCGGCTTCGACGTAAGCAATGCCGTCGGCCAGCGTAAAAGCGACTTCCTGCACATCCGTCGAACCCGCCTCCCGGATGTGATACCCGGAAATCGAGATGGCATTCCAGTTGGGAAGCTCGCTGCGGCACCAGGCGAAAATATCTGTCACGATTCGCATCGCGGGCCGTAGTGGATAGATGTACGTGCCGCGCGCGATGTACTCCTTGAGAATATCGTTCTGCACGGTGCCAGAAAGGCGGCGCAGGTCTGCTCTCTGCTGCTTCGCTACCGCGACGTAAAGCGCGAGCAAAATCGCGGCGGTGGCGTTGATCGTCATGGACGTGGAAACGCGGTCGAGCGGGATACCGTCGAATAGCAGTTGCATGTCTTCGAGCGAATCGATGGCCACGCCCACTTTGCCGACTTCGCCAAGCGCAAGCGAATGATCGGAGTCCATCCCGATCTGGGTGGGCAAATCAAAGGCGACCGACAGACCCGTCTGCCCTTGCGACAGTAGGTAGCGATAACGGCGGTTGGATTCCGCAGCACTGCCAAAGCCGGCGTATTGGCGCATGGTCCATCGCCGCCCGCGGTACATCGTGGGATAAACGCCGCGCGTGAACGGAAATTCGCCGGGATTGCCCAGGTCGCGCTCGGCGCTCCAATCCTGAAGGTCGCCGGGCGAAATCACGGCCGGAAGAGCCAAGCCTCCGGGGGTCGCGGATTTTCGTTCCGCGTTGCCGGCCGGCTGCCTCGGGTTTCCGGTGACGGTTCTTTCAGCCATAGTGACCTGCCGCGGTGAAGTTTCAGCGCACGCGCTTGGCGCGTCGAAACGACCCGAACGCAAATGCGGCCATCATCAGCGCGTAGGCGGCGCCAATCGCCATGAGCCACACGGACCAGCCGCGCTTCCACTCTTTCCAGACGATGTAGCCGCCGTAGCCGGCGAATACCGCGAAAAGCGCGCCGGTCGTCTCGTGGAAAAGCTGCTTGGTGATGCGCCAGAAGGCGCGCAGCGTGACGATGCATGAACGCACAAAGGCCGAGATCATCCGCGCGGACATGCGTTTAATTTTAATGCTGATTGGTCCGGGTGGCACTGTATTTCCGGAGCGAACGCCCACTGGCAGAATCTGAACCCGTGTCCCCGGTGGAGGGCAGGTAACCTACGCGACGCGGGACCACAGGGGAGGCTTGTTTCGTGCTTGCCAGAAATCTAAAATTACTATAGGAAGGCATTCGACGCGCCCGTGGACGACGGAGGGGTCGCTGCTCTCCCCGCCCGAATGGCGCGATTTCGGAAGCCCGCAGGAGGTGCCGCCCTTGCAACTCGACGATCGCATGAAACAATTGCTTCGAGAACTGGGACACGCCATAAACGACAGCGTGTCGGATTCCGAGCGCATCGCCGAGGCGATCGCTGGAATTCGCGGAGCGGGGTTCGAAATCGTGCTGAAGCTCGATGCGACGATTGGGCTGGCGCGCCGGACTTCGCAGGACGCGGCGCGGATCACGTCGCAGGACCGGCGTTTCCTGGAATCGTTGCACATCCGCGTTGACGAAGAAGTGCTGGAAGAAGAGAGCCCGGCGGCGAAAATCGAAATCACGCCGCAAGACATTAAATTCCTGAAGTCGCTGAAAATTTCCTTCGATGAAGACCTTTAAAATTGCCGGCGTCGCAGTCGCGCTAGCCGCAGGACTGGCGATTCCGAGCGGAGCTGCGCGCGCGCAAGCTGTTGCAGCGGCAGAGGCTGCTTCCGTGGCCGCCGCACCGATCGTTCGCGCGGTTCACGCCGTCGCTCGCAAGCCGAGACAAGGCGGCGATTGGCTGAAGGCGGACGTCATTCACTTCGACTCGCATTCCATCATCGTTCGCGAGGCGGCCAACGAGCGGATGATTCACACGTTCTCGTATGCATCCGTGCTGCAGCCTAAAATGCAGGCGCTCGAGGACAAGGGCGGCTACCGGTACGGCGACCAGGTGAAAATCCTGTATCAACCGGGACAGACGGTAGCGCTTGCTATTCACGGCAAACCGTCAAAGCCACAGTAGCGAGCGGAATTCGAAACGGGAATTGCAGTGTCGATGATTCGCCTCCCCGCGGTCGCCGGCCGCTTCTACCCCTCTGAACCTGAAATACTGGCCAAACAAATCGGGAAATTCGTTTCCGGCGCGGGTGAGAAAGTGCGCGCGCTCGGATGCATCGTGCCGCACGCGGGGTACATGTATTCGGGGCATGTGGCTGGAGCGGTGTACGCGTCGATCGAAATTCCGAGACGGTGCATCCTGCTCGGGCCGCGCCACTTCCCGCGTGGCGAGCCACTGGCGATCCTGACGCGAGGTAGTTTCGCGACGCCGCTCGGCGAGGCGCAGATTGACGCGGAGCTGGCCGCCTCGGTGGCACGTGAATATCCGCGATTGCGCGAAGATGCCGTGGCGCACGCGCAGGAGCATTCCCTCGAAGTGCAAATTCCATTCCTGCAGCTTCTGGTCAAGGACATCCGCTTCGTGCCGATCGTACTGGCGACCGACCGTTACGGCGCGATCGAAGGCTTGGGGCGTGCGGTGGCGAAGGTGATCGCGTCAGCAGCCGAGCCGGTGCTGGCGATCGCGAGCACGGATATGAATCACTATGAAAACGACGCGGCGACGCGCGTCAAGGACGCCCTCGCGATCGAGCGCATTCTGGCGCTCGACCACCGCGGACTCTTCGATACCATCCGCGACGAAGGCATCAGCATGTGCGGCTACGCGGCTACCACGGCAATGCTTGTGGCCGTGAACGAACTACGCGCGACGGAAGCACGGCTGGTGCGCTATGCCACTTCCGCTGACGCAGGCGGAGATCGCGAACAGGTGGTCGGCTACGCCGGAATCGTGATTCGCTGAAGCCGCGCCCTCCGGAAGCACAGGCAAGCTATTGAATCGTAAAAACCAGCGAGTGCGTGATGCCCGGAGCTGCGCAACCGGGCCCAGCGGCCGCGCTGCAGGTCGTCGCCATGACGGTCGTCATAAAGGGTGAACCCGCCGGCGCGCCGCCGCTGCCGGTATTTCCACTCGGCGAGCCCGCGCTTCCGCCGCTGCAACCGGCGATGACGAACAGCGCGACAGCCAGAAATGCGAGCGCCGGATTCCATCGCCGCCGCCGGACACCTGCTCCGAAGAACAGGAGCGCAGCGAAGCAGGCGAAGGCGACAAGAATCTCGGTGCGAAGCGGCCAGCCCGCGGGAACGGCAGGGCGATTCGTTGATCCCGGAACGGTAGCGACGGTACCAGCGACTGTGACGGTTACGTTGATGACGCCATTCACGGCGACCGGGCTCGCCGGATTGAAGCTGCAGCTGTCCGCGGCGGGCAAGCCGGGACAGCTTAGATTGACGGAGCCAGTGAATCCGTTTTGCGGCGTGATGGTGATTTGCATCGAGCCTTTGTTATTGGATCCCAAAGTGACCGTCGCGTTTGAGGGGCCCATCGAAAAGTCGGCCGTCGTCGAAGGACCAGCCGTCCAGGCATTCGACGCGAGGACAAGGTTCTGCGCGTTGATGCTGCCGAGCCCGGTGGCAAGATCGTACCCCACGCCGGCGTTGTAGCCGGGCTGGAGCTGGGTGGTGCTTGTGCTGAGAATGCCGTACTTATCGGTGGATGTGGACGCGAAGCAATTCGGCGAATTCATGCCGGCGGTGGAACTGAATGCGCAGGGCATGGCGTTGCCGCCGGCAGTTACGTCATAAAAGATGCAGTTTGAATTGGGATTGGCCGCGGAAGCGCACACTTCGCTGGAGAGCTTTGCTGTGCCGTAGAGTTGGTACAGCGCCGGATTGATGTTCCCTTGCCGCGCGCGCGCCTGCTGATCGATGAGCGCTACGATTCCAGCCATAACCTGAGCGGAGACGGAAGTGCCGCCCACGCCATCGATCGCGCCGTTCAGGCTGCAGGTCTGCGGAGGATTGGAGAGGTCGGATTGGCAAAGGTAGTAAAAACTCGCAGCAATCGCGCCGGTTCCAGCGAAGAGCGAGACGTCAGGCAGGTCGCGTTGGCCGTCGCTGGGAGTCACGCCATTCTGCCAGGCTGGCTTTGAATATTGGGTGCTCACACCACCGGAGCCTCCCGAAGCGATCACAAAACTGGTGATACCGGTTCCCGGCATTTCCAGCGTGGGGTTGTTGCAGGCCGCCTCTGGAGCCGTTGCGTTGCTAAAATTTGCATTCAGCGGAGGCGTCCAAAACACGGGATTGGTGCAGGATTCATTCCACGTGGTTTCAGGAATGTAGCCTAGCGCGGATGCCGATGAGGCCGATGGGCTCGTTCCCGGAGGATTGCAGGAGCTCCAGAACTGGCACGGATTCGACACGTCGTCAAAGTCGGTGCCGCCGACTGCCACATCGTATTGCGTCGATGCCAAGCCGCTGACGGCCAAGCCCTGCTTAGCGGGCTGCGGCGTATCCGCCGTTGATGGAGGGGCATCGCAACCAGCCGAGCCGTTGTCCCCGGAAGCGGCCAGCACCGTGATTCCTTCGGCGGCAGCTTGCTGCCAGAGGCTTTGGTAGAAGTTGCCTACGGCTGCTTCGCATGCGCCGAAGCTGTAGCTCAATATCGGCGCAAGATTTCCGTCGATGATGTATTCGGCCGCCACATCGCCGCCGAACGTGGTATTTGTCGATGGCGCGATGACCAGATCGATTGTGGCGTTTGGCGCGATCGCGCCCGACCATTCGACGTCGAGTACAGCTTCGGTCTCATCGCCCGTCAACCGAGGATCCGTGCCGTTGGCGAGAATCACCTGCGGGCTTTTCGCCGGAAGACCCATGACGCTGCGGAACGAGCTTACGTCGGTGAGATTGACATTGCTGTCGTTTGGTATGGCGATGGTTTCGCCCGCGCCATCGGTTCCCGCGCTCCACAACGGCTGCACATTGTAAATCTTGCCGAAATCGGCGGGCGTGACCATGAAGCAGATATCTACGGGTGGCGGAGCGCCGGGCAGGCTTTGAATAAAGCTACAGGGGCCGGACGCTTGAAACGTGAACGACGGCCGAGGGTTCGTCTGAGAAAGAGCCTGCGGCGAGCGATGCGCTAACACCGCGCGGCTCAGCGGGCGCGGATGAAAATCATTCAACGAGCGGATACCGGCCACGACCGGCGCGAGAGCGGCGGGAATCTGCGGATCGGCGGAATTAGCCCAGTGCTGCTCGCCGCTCGGAAGAACATAGCGGTGAATTTCAGCGTGAAACGCGCTCTGCACCTCGCCGGCGCTGCCTGAGAACTCGATGACCGTGCGGCCGGCGGAAACTCGATCGACGCTGAATCCGTGGGCCTCAAGCCATGCTTCGATCGCCTGCATATCCTGGTCCGATGGACCGAACTCGGCGCCGAATTGCGCCGGCGTCAGCCAATGATGGAAATTCGGCGAATTGCGATCCTGCTGTGCGGCAAGAAGCGCTTCGAGCGAGGCTTCCTGCTGCGGGCTGCGCTTGAGGAGCAGCATCACGTGTCCCAACGGCAGACTAGATGGTGCGAGGCCACGATCGTATTCCGGGCGCGCGAGCGGGTGGATATTGCCGCGCAAGGTCGCGAGCTGCGAATCGCTGATCGGTTGCGTAATTCGCGAAGAAGCGACCTGCGCATCAGCGTTCAGAGCGCAGACGCCAATCATCAAAGCCGCGGCGATCAGCCCTCCAGAGACCAGATGGCATCTTGTTCGCATGGCGTTAGTCGGATGCGCGGTGGTTGCAGAAGGATGGATGCCGCTAGAGGTCGAGCCGTCGCACAGAAACAACCGACGGCGCTTGCGAATCGGGATTTTACCGCATGTGGGCTACGGCACCGCTCACACGGTCGCGTAACCATCGAATCAGCAATCAGTTACAGCTCCCTACACCGTTAACCCGCTGCGACCTAGGACAGTGCAGTACTGGGCGCGGGTCGGCGTTGCGATTGCGTCAGCCGCGGCTATTTCCTTCGACGCATTCCACCGGCGCGTCCGCGGCGCGCGCCGCGCAGCTTAACTCGAGCTTAATCCAGCGAAACTCCAGGGCCTGGACGAGCTTATGTATCGTTGGAGCGGTGCGCAAGCTTGCAAAAACCGCAAAACAATCGTCTGGCAACCATTACGGCGCGTGTGTTATCAAGTGAACCGGATGTGTGCCTGACTGCAAAGGGGGGACCGCGGTGCGAAACTTTGTGTGGGGATTCATCATTGGACTGATTCTTATACCGGTGGCGGCAGCGGTGTACTTCGGCGGTGGATTTGCTCCGGCAGCCGTAAATGATCCGCCATTCCCGCTTGAGCAACTCGTTGCGGGCACGGCACTGCACGCGAAAATATCGCGCAACGCGCCAAAGCGCGAGCTTTCCAGCTTCACCACCCCGAATATCGTGGATGGGGCAGACGTGTATCGGCATCATTGCGTTGGCTGCCATGGGTTGCCGGACATGCAGCGGAACCGGCCGGAGCCGAAGATGTATCCGCCGCCGCCCCAGCTTTTCACTCCGGATGGCTACGTGACGGACGATCCAGTGGGCGTGACCTTCTGGAAAGTGAAAAACGGGATTCGCATGACCGGAATGCCGAGCTTCCAGAATGTATTGACGGACCAGCAAAGGTGGGATGTTGCCGCGCTGCTGGCCACCGCGGACAAACTTCCGCCAGAAGCGCTTCAAACACTCAAGCAGCCGCTGTTCCCACCCCCTCCGCCTTCCAGCGCTAAACCGACAGCGCCGAGTGGCGCTAAGCCGAAAGTCCATCATCCTGCATCCTAGCGGCAGCGGAGACGTTCAACCCGCGGGCTGGAGTGGCGTGCGTCGGCGTACCTGGTGTTTTCGTCGAATCAGAAATCGACGTGAACGCGAACGCCGGGAACGACAATTGGGCCCCGCGCGCGGTTGTAACCAGGGTTCGTGATGTACTGAAGATCCGCGGACGCGAAGAGGCCGCGCCAAAGATGCGCTGTATAGAAGGCCTCCAGGATTTCTTCCGGGCCGTAGGTCAATCCGCCGTCGCCTAACAAAAATCCAAGGCCGCCAAGGGACAGGTATTCCTGGTGCGCCTGGGCAATGCCATTGGCCACGAAAGCGGCTCCGGCGCGATCGTTTGCGCGATGCCAGAGGCCGCCGTTCGAAAAGGCTCCCGCCTCCGCCGTCCGATCCACCTCCGTATAGGCAAACGATTCATTGCGGCCATCGCTCCAACCGAGGCGCCCGAATACGCCGATGCCTGCCGTGATTTGCTGCTCAACATTCAAACCGAAGCCGTATTTATGGCGGCCCTGGCGGCGAGTAGCCGTGACGTCAGGCACCGTGGTAACACCCGCACGGTAATCGGCAATGGCCTCCTCGTAATTTCCCATATCGGCGGTGTTGAGATAGCTGAGCACGCGGATCGTTCCCGGGCGGCCGAAGAATCGACTGCCGGTGGCGTCGAATTCCAAGTTTTCGGCGCGAGCGCGAGCAATGTCTGCATCGAGATTGATTCCGTTCGCCACCTTAGGCATCAGCGCTTCGGCGAAGCGAGCTGCGAACCAGTGATCGTCGTACTCGACGATCACGCCATCGGTGTAACCGCGCGTGTTGGCGGCGTAGTCCCACGCGCCGTTGTTGTCCACCGTCCAATTAAGGAATTGCAGGTGGCTGTCCGAGCCCCATGAATTGAGATCGAAAAAATCGGGCAGGCCGAACTTGCCCACGCGAATCTCAATGCGCCGCGCGGGCAGGGATGTGAACAGATGCAACTCATCGCGACTATTTTCGGCGCGCTCGCTCGAAAGCGGAATGATCTGATGCACCATCAAACGCGCTAGATAGGGCGCCGCTCCAAGCGACGGGTTGCGCACAACGTCGAGGTTTGAAAATCCCGCCAGGCCGAACGCGCTGCTCAGGCCCGTGCCGCCGGCGCTTTCGATATCGAGATAAACCGCTGTCGTCGGCGTAAGTTCATATCCGAGGAACAGAGTGTA
>JAGWRH010000434.1 GCA_028876695.1 Acidobacteriota bacterium
GCGCCGCGCCGGCGAAGAAGATTCACAACGCCCTGAATATCGTCCGCGGAATTGGTGAAGATTTCGTGGGCCATGCCGGCTTGCTCGTAGACGTAGCCCCTCCTTGAGCTGGGCCTGAGCTTCTTGATTCCGGCGATGCCATCATGCCCGCGATTGCTGAAGTGGAGAACGGCCGTGCTTGGCGATGCGAGCGGCGTTAAGTATTCGTGATGAGCGAATGCGTTGGAGCCAAGTCCGTGGACGAAGGCAATGGCCGTTTTCGGGCGATTGCCGCCGAACCACAGCCCGTCGAGCAGATAGCCCATCGGCGTGGGAATCCGCACATGTTGACAGCGCTTGGGGATGTACATAGTGGCTCTGACCGAGATCGGATCTGACCAGAGTCGAGCTAACCGCGCACGTCGTTGGCGCGGTCGTGAGTGGTCATGTAACCGAAGAGCCCGGCGATACCCCAGCGGCCCTTCTTGTAAGTGACGACGTCGAGTTCCACGCTGTCGTTGATGTATTCGCCGGAGGTGCTGTAGCGGCTCGCGCCTTGTAACGCGTGTACCTTTTCCAGATCGGCGTGGAGGATGCGGCCTCCGGGAGGCGCGTCAGCCATATCCCATCCCCATTTTCCGAGACCGAGCGGGGTGAAGAGCGCGTGATATTTCGGAAAATCGGTGTGAACGCGATCGAGCATTTGTTGCGTGTAACTTGTGGCAGTGAGCCTTGATTTGACGCCTTTCACGCGAATGGCATCGAGCGCCTTGAAATCACCTTGCGGCGCGAGCTCCCATGTGGGACCGCCGGCGCCGACGCTGAGATTGACGCCCAGTTGGCGGATGGGCCCCCAAACGGCTTGCTCGTCGTTGTTCATGTAGGCGAGGCAATGATCCTGACGGAGGCGACGGGCAGCCGCGGCGCTATCGTGGTATTGAACGTGGATCATATTCGCGGGCGTGAAAATCGTGGACATCGCCTGGATGGCCCACTTCCCGTCGTTGTTCGTCACGCAATAAATTCCCTGGCAGCGCAGCAGTTTGTGGCCGCCGCAGCTGAAGCGGTTGTAGTTCATCGTAAGATTCACGGCTACCGGATTTGAATTGAAGATTTCAATGCCATCGAGAACGTCGTAGCAGCCGGGCTGCAGGTAGCTATCGCGATCGGTGAAACGTTCCGGCTGCTCGGACATGTTGATCGAAGCGGGCGCATGAGCGAGTAGTTCATCGGGCGTGCGGATCACGATGGCGTCGGTGCGTTCGAAAGTGCCGAAGGGGAAGTGCAGCGCTTCCGCGACGGCGCGCAGGTCGCGCTGGCCGAGAGCGGCGAAATAATCGGTGACGACGCGAACGGCGGCGGGGATGGAGTCCTTGTAGCACATCGGAAATCGAAGATCCGGAATACCGCGAGGCGACATGCCCGCGGGCGGCTTCAAGGTATCGGGCGCCTGAGGCTGCCGATTCGACTGCGCTTGAGCGGATTCACTGATCGCGGCTACCGCTCCGGCGGCGCCGAGAAATCCAGCGGCAGCCGCGCTTTTCAGAAAGCCGCGGCGATCGGTGTGGGCTTCGTCCTGTTCCGCGAATCGATCCTTCTCGTTGGATGGGTTGGACACGTTCGCTTCTCCTTTCCGATGTGGAATCGAAGCGCGATTGTAAGCGCGTCGTGATGGAACAGCAATCGAGCGGCAGTGCGCGCAGGGCCGCGGAGCGTTCCCAATCGCTCACCCGAGGGGAGATGCAGCAGCTCGGAGAGGAAGCTTGCTCTGGGCCGCGCGGATTTGACGCTCTCGCGCGCATCCGCTATTATGAATCCGCGGGGTGGAGCAGCCTGGTAGCTCGTCGGGCTCATAACCCGGAGGTCGTTGGTTCAAATCCAACCCCCGCAACCAAAACTTGTTTCGCATAAAGAGCTTCGGTTAACCCCGCAAACATCCGAATTTGTGGTCCAAGCGGCGAGTCCATCAATCGAGAAATATTGCACCTTCGCGAAAAATACAGGGCGAGTCTGGACATTGCCAAGAGGGCGTAAGAAATCTCCCTGAGAAGCAGCCGACTCCTGAACGTAAACGTGAAGGCCTGACTACAACAGCTTGTAGCCGAGGAACATCAGCGTACCAGCCAAGATCGGCCGGAGGATTCGAGGCGGAAACACGGTGCTCATCCGGCTTCCGATCCAGACGCCCGGCAAGGATACAAGTAACATACCCGCGAGCAGCGGCAGGTTTATGCTCCCCATTTCTAAATGGCCTACCGCCGACATTCCGACCAGAAGAACGGCATGGACGATATCGGACCCGACGATTTTCTTCAGCGGCACGAACGGGTAGATGACAACGAGAGTGGCCACGATGAGGCTGCCGCTTCCCACGGAAGTGAGGCTCACGAGAAACCCCACCACGAATCCCAACGCCGGAGTGACCCACTTCGGTCCACGGACCACGGTTTCGTTTTCCGCGGCCGGAACTGGACCGGGCCACAGAGTTCTGAACAGCAACGTCGACGCGACAATCAGCAACGTGACGCCGAGCATTTGAACCACGAGTTGATCCGCCGATGACCCACCCTGCCGGTGAAAATGGTCCAGTAAACCCAAGCCGAGCAGAGCGCCGGGAACGCTACCAATCGCCAATCGCTTGACGATGCGAAGGTCGACGGTTCGCTGGCGATAGTGAACGAACCCGCCTACGCATTTTGTCAGAGTGTTCCACATCAAGTCGGTGCCGACCGCCATCATCGGTTTGGCCCACCCGAAGAGGATGAGAAGGGGCGTCATCAAAGCACCGCCACCCATGCCGGTAAGTCCAACCATCGTGCCGACAAAAAATCCGATCGCTACAACTCGAAAATCCATTGCGCTCTCCTCAAAAGGAATAGAAATCGGGCGGCTCAAAACGCGTAGATCACGTCGAACTGCATGCGATCCAGCCAGTTTTGCGGCGGCGTCTTGCCGCCGAAATTCAGTGGACGTCCGATGAGGGCCGTATACGAGAGCCGCACGTTGGGATGAACTTCGTAAATGATCTCCGCGCGGTGCTCGGACACGTTGCTCCCTTGGAGAATCTCGCTGTAATTAAAATTGGAGACCACGGCCTCGCGTTCAATGAATATGCGTGTGTAATCGAGTTCCCAATCGCCTCGTTTTCGCGCTTCGCCAACCTGTATTTCGCCCCAGTAGGCTCTGCGCTGGTGAGAATTGCAGGTGTAATTGAACGATTGCGAATACTGGACACTCGCCGAATTCGCGGGCGCAGACTGCAGATGCGGCATGTTCGCGCACGCCTTCGTATTCTGCACGTAGTCGCCGATGAACTTAACGGGCCATCGCTGCCACGGGGTAGCAACGTCAAAGGTCGCCAGCGAATCGAATAGGCCAAAGTTCGAGGCGAACTGGGCGTTCGTAATGCTGGTAACGGCGGTCGGGTAAGCCGTGCCGCCGATGGTGATGATGCCGGTGGCCTTGGTGGTAAGGATCGAGTTCTGGACCGTGTTGCCCGCGAGCGGGAGCAGACCGGTAAGGGGCGTCTGAGGGCTGCCGGCGCTTGCCTTCGCCAGAGCCAGAGCGATCGGATCGGCGTTGTGATAGTTGTAGAAGCCGGTAAACGCTCCGAACTTCAGCCAATGCGCAAATTGCCACGCAGTCTGCAACTGACCGCCATAAACCGCACTGGTGACAAGACTCTTGTTGTTCAGCGAGATGCCGGCAACCTGCGTAAATGGCAACTCAAAGCCAACCAGCGCCAGCCTCTTGAGCGCTGGCACGGATTTCAAGTCCCATGCAAGGGTTTCCGCGGCGCCTTCGGGCCTGAGATCTTTATCCCAAACCAGTTCCGTGTTGTACCAAGGGTAGGCGAATTTTCCGCCGATCAACGTCAAAGCGTGGAACTGATGTGGCGAGTATCGAACAAAGGCAGTGTCGATAGCGATGGGCTTGCGCGCATAAAAGTCGCCCAAGGTCTGGTTATCGCTTATTGGGTTGTTAATGTCCCCGGAGGCGAGCGAAAAACCGCCGCTGAACTCGTCGTTCAGCCTGGCCTCCACGAAGAACCGGAAACGAAAGCGCACGCGATTCTGATCGAGGGGGCCGCCAGCGGGACCGCCAAATGACGGCTCATCGCGCAGACGGATATCGCCTGAGAACGTAAAGGGGCCGAACGCTTTCGCTCGCTGCTCAAGATTCGCGATGCGGTTGGAAAGTTCCTGTGGAGTTTGAACCGGCACAGTGGTTTGAGACACGCGCCGCGATGGCATGGCGACCAGCATTTGCGCGCCGGCAGACTCAGGCGCAGGTCCGGACTGGGCAGAAGCGCTATCGGCGCCGCCGAGTTTTGATTCCAGTGCGGCGAGCTGCTGCAACTGTTCCTTCAGTGCGGCCCGTTCCGAATCGAGTTCCTTGCTATGTTCCGCGAACTGCTGCGATTCGGTTTCCACGGAGACCTTGAGCTGCTCAAGCTCGGCGCGGATCGCGGCGGGAGAATCGGTCATCGCCGCGGCGGCGACTGCTTTGGGAGCATTCGCAGAGGCGGCTGGCTGGCAAGTTGATGCTTTTCCTGGCGCGCTCATGGCTCCATCTCCAGGAGGCGCGGCCAAAACTGGGATCGCGAGTACGAGAGATACCACGAGAGCTGGAATGATCCGGTTCGGCCGGTGTGGTGCAATTGTTGCCATTGGAGTCTCCCGAAATAGTTGGCTTCAAGCCTCCAGTGGACTGGTCGGTTGGCCGGCACTTCCATCCCCCTCCCGCGTCGCGGGTCGGCGAATCGTCGGTACGCTTTCAGGCGAACTTTTTTCGGATTCGTTCAGTTTTGTTCACTTCAACGACGCGGCCATCGTGGATGGTCATTACCACGGAGCCGTAGCGGATGTGGCGAATCGCGGCCAACAGCTCGCGCAGCAACTCGCGCTCGGCGGTGGCTAGATCGCTTTCCCAATCCAAAACAGGCGTGTTGGTCATCAAGCTTCTCCTGAATGCGGTTCGCTTTTCCCAGCGGATGGGAGGCATTACCGGATGCGCTCGCGGAGCTTTCGAAAAATGCGAGGCTGACTGTTCGAGCGCTGTCGTAGAGGCTTAGTTTTGGCTGCTACAACAAAGGTCGGACAGAGAGGTGTGGTCCAAAATACCGGCGGCGGCGTTGCGGACATCGAGGAGAACGTTGAACAACGCGCGGTGCCGCGGATCGGTCCGCACGCGGCGACGCAACGACTCCGCATCTTCGAATGGCGCGAGTGGACCGTCGATTCTGCGGATGACGTCGCCGAGAAAAATCTCTTCGGGAGCGCGCTTCAGCTGATAACCACCGTTCGCACCGCGAAGGCTGGTGACGATCCGTGCACGTTTCAGTTCCAGCAGGATCGCTTCCAGGAATTTCTCGGGCAACTGCTCCTCTCGCGCGATCTCCCGGATTTTCGTCACACCCTCGGGATGGCGGCGTGCTAACACCGTCAGTGCCTGAAGCGCGTACAACCCTCGTTGAGAAATTCTCATGCGTTTATCTCGGCTAACATGGGTAAGTCTATCAAGTAGATAGACTATGTCAAGTAAAAATACGACGCTAGGATCCGAAGACCAATTCAGGAACAAAATGGTCGGCCGCAGTGGCCTTGTGGCACTACGCTGGTCTTCAGTGCGCGCGGCCGGATTATTGCGGACTGGAAGATTGGTCGCTGGACGAGTCTTGTTGGTCGGAGCCCACCTGCACACCGCAGATTCCCTGATCCGAGGTTTGATCGGCGCTGAAAAGCTCGTCGCATTGCACCGGGGTCCAATCCCGCTGGCGCGTGACCGGGTCAACGGGAATCGAGCCGATGTAACCGGCGGTTTGCAAATCGTCCAGGGAACTCGGAGGCATGCCTTTATCCTTGGTGTATTGCTGAATCGCCTGGTTGAGCACGGAGAGATCCTGCTGCTGCGCGGCATATCTTGCCGATTTTATCGACTGCTCCACGCGCGGCACAGCCAAAGTGGCGAGGATCGCGATGATCGAGATCACGATCATCAGTTCGAGCAGCGTGAAACCGCGATGGGGACGAGGCGGTCCCGCCTTCGTTGCTCCGCGCCGATCTCGCTCGAATGTTGGCATCTTCATCGCTCGCGCCCCGCGAAACTACCAGTCCGAGTACTTCGTCCCGTCCAGAGCCGTGCCCTGAGCTCGGCTGTACACGTCAAAAACGTCTTGCCCGCCCCACTGCGCCGAATCCGCGTCATCTTGCACGGAGCGCAGGCCCCAGTTGGCGTCGCCGGTGAACGGATCGATCGGAATCTTTCGCAAGTAGCGGACTTTCTGATCTTGCGCGCCGGCGAGCTGCACGCCGTTCACCAGAGTCTGCAGATCGGGAGGGTAGCCTTCGGTACCGGCTTGCACTTGAATCAGATTCTTGTCCGCGTCGTCCTTATAACGGTCGATCGCCGTTCGCATTTCGAGAAGATCGGCGCGCAGCTCGCCCTCTTTGTGGCTGATCCGAATCACGCGCTGAAGCGGGATCGCAACCGTGGCCAGCACCAGCAGAATGCCGCAGGCGACGATCAGCTCGAGCAACGTCATGCCTGATTGCGCGGAACGACGGCGAGCGCGCGCGGGAACCGGGCCTTGCGCCCGTTGCGCAGCGCCACGGATCGTTACGATATCGCGCGGAGCGCTCATCAACGCGTCACATCCTTACTGCACGTGTATCGAAGCTTCGCCGGAAACCATGGGAATCGACTGTTGTTGCGAATTTCGCGCGTTCACTTGCAGAACCTGTATCGAAGACGTGCCCGGCGCGACGCCACGGATCACCAGATTCACGAGCGCCCCGGATCCGTTCACGCCCGGGGTGTTCGGCTGGCGCGTGGCGGAGACGATCACATCTCCACGCTGCGCATCGACGCGCTGCACGACCGCTACTTCTTGCGTGCCGCCGGAGAGGAACCCGCCATTCGTTACGTCTTCGACTTGAATCACCGCGGGGTCGTAGTGAATGAGCAGCGGAATGGAATAGAGATCCTTCACGTTGGCGACATTCACTCCGAGAGTCAAGCGGCCGCCGGGCTTGATCGTCGCCGAGGACGGCGTGAATTGCAGTTGCGCGGCCGGAGTATTCGGAGCGACAGCGGGCGAGGGCGCCGGCGCCGGCGGCGCGGCGGAATTCGACGCGGGGCCCAGAGCCGGCGGAGTGCTCCCGTCCTGCGGCTGCTCGTCTTTGTAAAAAACGCGAATGTTCGTATCCGTTCCGGCGGCCAGCGGCCGGAGGTCCGAGGCGGTAATCGTTGGCATGCGCAAAACGTGCGGCGTGATGACGACCAGGATGTCGCTCGTCTGCACTTCGGTTTTGTTGTCGGAAAAGAGGTAGCGGAAGAAGGGCAGCTGCGCGAGACCCGGGATGCCGTTACGATTGTTCGTATTCGTCGTTTGAAACAGGCCCCCCAAAACGCTCACTTCACCGGGCTTCAGCCGGATCTGGTCCGGGCCAATCTTGTTTGAGCCAATGATCGGCTGCTGGATTCCGCCGATGGTGCTTTCTCCGATCACCGACGAAACTTCCAGCGAGAGCGTGAGGCTCACATCGCCGTCGGGATGAACTCGGGGCGTCACGTCGATGTTCACACCGACGTCGAGATATTGGAATTGGGTATTGACCAGGGGGTTGACGACGCCCGCGCCGCCGCCTACTCCCACGCCGACGCCGGCCTGGAAGCTTCCCGTGGCGATCGGGACCCGCTCGCCGATTTTCAGCGAGGCTTTTTCGCCGTCGGTGATGCGAATTTCCGGATCCTGAATGATATGCGTTTTATTGTCGGTGAGGATGGCGGTGGCGGTCGCGCCGGGAAGC
>JAGWRH010000435.1 GCA_028876695.1 Acidobacteriota bacterium
CATCAGCCGCATCGCCATCGTGGCGATCGATGCGATCGATTCGACGCGGTTGTGCACGAAAAATATCTGTCCGCCGCGATCCATCTCGTCCTGCATCGCCCGCTGCACCAGCGTCTCCGTGAACGGCGCGACCGTCGTTTGAATCGCCAGCCGGTCTTTCGGAGGCGTTTCGATCACGCTCATATCCCGCAGCCCCACCAGCGACATATGCAGCGTCCGCGGTATCGGCGTCGCGGACATCGTCAGCACATGCACGTTCTTGCGCATCTCCTTTAGCCGCTCTTTGTGCGCCACGCCGAAGCGCTGCTCTTCATCCACGATCAGCACGCCCAAATCGTGGAATTTCACGTCGCGCGAAAGCAGCCGGTGCGTCCCGATCACGATATCGACTTTCCCCGCCTCCAGCTCCTCGATCGTTTTCTTCTGCTCTTTGTCCGAGCGGAATCGGCTCAGCATCTCGATTCGCACCGGAAACGCGGCGAACCGCCTTCGAAACGTCTCGTAGTGCTGGAACGCCAGCACCGTCGTGGGCGCCAGCACCGCCGCCTGTTTTGCGTTTGCCACGGCCTTGAACGCCGCGCGCATGGCCACTTCCGTCTTGCCGTATCCCACGTCGCCGCACAGCAGCCGGTCCATCGGCACCGTCGACTCCATGTCGCGTTTTACGTCTTCAATTGCTTTCAGTTGATCCGGCGTTTCCTGATATTCGAACGCATCCTCGAATTCCCGTTGCCAGTTTGAATCGGCGGGAAACGCGTGCGCGGGCGTGGTCTTCCGCTCCGCATAGAGCGCCAGCAACTGCTCGGCCATGTCGCTCACCGACTTCCGCACGCGCGCTTTGCGCGCCTCCCACGTGCCGGTGCCCAGGCGGTCGAGCGTCGGCGCGGCGTCGCCCAGCGAGTTGTATTTCTGAATCAGGTCCAGCCGAGCCAGCGGAACGTACAGCTTCGCGTCCGCCGCGTACTTCAACAGCATGAACTCGCCATTCGCTCCTTCCACGGAAACTTGCCGCAATCCTTCGAACTGCCCGATGCCGTGATCCACGTGCACCACGTAATCGCCGGGCTTCAAATCCGAAAAATCGCTGAAAAACGTCGCGGTCTTCGGACGCGCCCGCGGCCGCTGCGGCGGCCCGGCTTTCTCGAATAAATCGGCGTTCCCGTAAATCGCCAGCCGCGCCTCGGGAATCGAAACGCCTTCGCCGAGCGGCGCCTTCGCCAGCACCATCGCCGGCATGCTGCCGCTGGTGCCCTCCTCCGCCAGGCGAGTGACTGTGGTGTTCTCTTCCAGTTCCCCAATGCGGTACGGCAATTCGTATTCGTGGCAAATGTCCGCGAAACGCTCCATCTCTCCGGTGCTCGCCGCGGTTACGATCACCTGATCGCCCGCTTCCAGTCGCCCGCGCATTTCCGAAATGAACGCAGCCACGTTGCCGTGGTATCGCGTTGTCGGCTGCGTCCGAATCGCCAGCGGCGAGCCGTCCGGCCCGCTCATCGCCAGGTGTTCGATCTCCGCGCGGGGAAATAGCTCCAGCGCGAGCGACCATTCGTCGTCGCTCACAACGTAACGATCCGGCCGTTCCGCGCGCGGGTCTTCCGCCGCATCGAACGCCTCTTGCAAACTCGATCGGAACTTTTGAATCGCTTCCTTCAGCGCGGC
>JAGWRH010000436.1 GCA_028876695.1 Acidobacteriota bacterium
CCGGAACTTCCTGGTCCAGGCCGAGGCGCGCGGCGCGGGCGGGGCGGCGGCGACCGCCGGCCCGGGGACCTACTCGGAGCGGTAGTTGGTGAACTGAACCTCGATCCCGAAGTCGTGCTCGCGGAGCGACTTGATCACCGCCTGGAGGTCGTCCCGGTTCTTGCCGAAGACGCGGACGTGGTCCTCCTGGATCTGCGACTGGACCTTCAGCTTCGCGTCCTTCACCAGGCGGACGATCTCCTTGGCCTTCTCCATCGGAATGCTTTTCGTGTGTTTGACGACGTCGGCGCCTTCGGCGACGATCCACGTGGCGCCCTTCTGCACGCCCACTTCTTTCAGCAGCAGCGAGACCTGCACGCCGGTCCATTCGCTGCAACTGGTGAGGCCGTGCGTCTGTTGTACGGTAGCGTCCGGCGCTTTGCGCGGAATGCCGGTTGGACCACCCACGGCCGAGTTGCCGTGGCATTCGAGGTAATGGAAGCGCGAAACCGATGGCAATCGGCGCAAATCATCCACGCTGAAAATCAAAGGGCGGTCGACCATGCCGTCAATCAGCAGCCGGTGCTCGGCGGGATTGATGTCGGGCGGGTCGAATCCATGCGACAAAATGAAATGCAGCGAAGCGGGCGTAACCATGCCGACCGAGTCCTGCAGCGGCGTGCGGAAGCCGTAGTCGCGAACCTTCGTGGCTGTGGGCGGCCAGAAACCCATGCCGCCGATGCGCTGCGAAGTGACAAAGGGCGAGCGCTCACCATGCGCGCGTAATTCTTCCGGCGACGGGCGCGGCTCTGCGCCAAGCGCTTCACTCGCGGTGGAATGTATCGCCGCGGCGGCAACGCCGGCAATGACGGGAGCGCGCTTGAGAAATTGTCTGCGACCTTTTCGTGGAGTCATCACGGCACCTCCATTTCGGAATCCGCATGGTAAAAACTCGCGGAAAGTTCACCGCGAATGGCAGAGCGCTTCGCGCCGATGCTTTCGTCGCGGCTAAACAGCTTGCGGAAAAAAGTTTCGTTTTTCCGCAAATCTCTCTAGCCGATCGTTCATTCAACAAGCTGATGCATTTTGCTTGGGGCTACTTTGGTCCAGACGCTCGGTTCCGAACCGATCAGCAACGCGCGTTCCGTGTCGCACCCCGTCATGTTTGCGCGGGCAGCAGCTTGGCCAGCCGGATCAGGTTGCAAGCCGCAGCCGCCAGTCGGAAAATCCAGTCAACCCGCCGCCGCCCGCGCAGTTTGGTCCTTCTCAGTCCCGCCACAGACTTCATCCACGCGAAAGCTTTTTCCACCAGCTTGCGCTTGCGCTGACTGATCTCATATCCAGGCTCGGTCCGCTCGCCCGAAGTCAGCCAGTTGGGCCACTGCCAGCAGGGCTTTTCGTATTCGGCGATGTGCGGCCGCACCTGCAGTTCGCGCAGCGCGGAAACGAATCTCTCCTCTTGATAGGCTTTGTCCGCACCCAACGTCATCGCTGTTCTGTTTTCCTGCTTCCGGCGCAGAACCCGCACCATCTCCAAGCCCGCTTCACGTTCCGCCACCGTCGCCGATTGTGTCACGCAGGCCTGCACGATCAGTCCGTTGCGGTTTTCCGTCAGCACGTGCCCTAAGTAACTCGGCCGCGCTTCTTCCACGCGGCTCCTCTTATAGAGCCGCGCCTCCGGGTCGGTCTTCGATTCATGCGTGTCCCGCAGCAATTTCGTCCCGCGATACCCGCTGCCACGTTGGGGCGGATCCGCCTTCGGATGAAAACTTTTGCGGTTGGCCCAGGCCTCAATCAACGTCCCGTCCACGGTGAAATGCTCGTCCGAGAGCAGCCCTTGCTCTCGCGCCGGCGCCAGCACCCGCTCGAAAAATTCTCCGGCCACCTCGCCCTGCAACAGGCGCTCCCGATTCTTGGTAAACACGGTCACGTCCCACACATCCTCTTCCATGTTCAAGCCCACGAACCAGCGAAACAGCAAATTGTATTGCAACTGCTCGATCAGCAACCGCTCGCTGCGCACACCGTAGAAACATTGCAGCAGCAAGGCCCGCAGCAGTTTCTCCGGCGCGATCGACGGCCGGCCATATCGCGAGTACAGCCCGGCCAGCTGCGGCGACATCTGTTTCAACGCTCCATCCACCAACTCGCGCACCCGCCGCAGTGGATGGTTCTCTGGCACTCGCTTCTCCGCTGATATGTAGCTGAACATCGCTTCCTGGTGTTCGTCGTGTCCGCGCATGCTCCTTGGACGTTCCCACCTCGCGCTCAATTTCACAAAAATTACTTTTTCCGCAAACTGTTTAACCGCGACATAAGCCGATGCGCGAAGCGCCTGCCGCTCGCGGTGCCGTTTCCGCGACCTTTGCTCCGCTACCTCATTTGCTTCCTCTGCTTCCGTGTCTTTTCTAGCCACTCGCCACTAAACACTAGCCACTGCCTTTAGTCCTTCGGATTCGTCGCGAACACCGACAACTCCGGAATAAATCCGCGATCGTCCATTTCCAACGCCGCCTTCACTGCGAACGCGATTTCTTCTCCGCGCAGCTTTGTCTCATTTACGTTCTGCGGCAGATTCGCCGTCTGGAAGAAATTCGTCACCACCTCGCTCGGGTTCACCAGAATCACGCGGATGTTGTGTTTCCGCAGCTCTGCAC
>JAGWRH010000437.1 GCA_028876695.1 Acidobacteriota bacterium
AAGTCGAGCGCGCCCTCCGCATGGTGGACGGCGTGCTCCTTCTCGTGGACGCCAGCGAAGGCCCGCTCCCTCAGACGCGCTACGTGTTGCAGAAGGCGCTGGCCGCCAAGCTGCCTCCGGTGATCGTGCTCAACAAAATCGACCGCGCCGACGCGCGCCCCAAGGAAGTCCTGGACGAAATCTACGACCTCTTCATCGATCTGGACGCCACCGAAGATCAGCTCGATTTTCCCGTGCTGTACACCAACGCGAAAACCGGCGTGGCGCACCGCAAAATCGGCGACGATTCCACGAATTTGCAGCCGCTCTTCGAGCAGATCGTCGCGTCGATTCCGCTGCCGGCGGGCGATACCGCGGGCGCGCTGCAGATTCAGGTGACCAATCTCGACTACAGCGATTTTCTGGGGCGCATCGCCATCGCGCGCGTGTTTCAAGGCACGCTGCGCCGTGGCTCGGACGTGGCCATCGCCAAGCTGAATGGTTCTTTGCAGCCGGCCAAAATCACCAAGCTCTTCACGTTTCGCGGGCTCGAACGCGACGAAGCGGAAGAAGTTTCCGCGGGCGAAATCGTCGCCATCGCCGGAATCGAAGGGATTCAGATCGGCGAGACGATCACGGAAGTGGAGCGTCCCGCGCCGCTCGAACCGCTGACCATCGACGAACCCACGCTGGCGATGGTTTTCACCGTCAACACGTCGCCATTCGCCGGGCGCGAGGGGCAATTTGTCACCTCGCGCGATATCCGCGCGCGGCTCGAAAAAGAGCTGCTGACCAACGTGTCGCTGCGCGTGGAAGAAACGGCAACGACCGACGCGTTTCGCGTCCTGGGCCGAGGCGAATTGCAGCTCGCCATTCTGATCGAGACCATGCGGCGCGAAGGCTACGAGCTGATGGTCGGCAAGCCCGAAATCGTGGTGCGCACGGAAAATGGCCGGCGCCTCGAGCCGCTGGAGCTGCTGGTGATCGATTGCCCGGAAAATTTTATCGGCATCGTGATGGAGTCGCTCGGCACGCGGCGCGGCGAAATGAAAAAAATGGTGAACCATCATTCCGGGCGGGTGCGTATGGAGTTCAGCATTCCATCGCGCGGGCTGATCGGCCTGCGCGGCCAGCTATTGACCGACACGCGCGGCACGGCGCTGATCCATTCGCTGCTTGAGGGCTGGACGGATTATGCCGGCGATATGGCTATGCGTCCCACGGGCGCGCTGGTGGCCGATCGCCCGGGCGCTTCAACGGCATTCGCCATCTGGGGCATTCAAGAGCGCGGCGAGATGTTCATCGGGCCGGGCGTGGAAGTGTATGAAGGCATGATCGTGGGCGAAAACTCGCGCGAAGAGGACATGAACGTCAACATCACGAAAGAAAAAAAGCTCACCAACATGCGCTCGTCCACCGCCGACGAAGCGATCCGTTTGATTCCGCCGCGCGAAATGACGCTCGAGAAAGCCATCGAGTTCATCGCCGACGATGAGTACGTGGAAGTGACTCCGAAATCGATCCGCCTGCGCAAAAAGGTCCTCGATTCGAAAAAGCGGCCGAAGCGGTGGCAGGAGATCCGCGCCGCCGCGGAAACATCATCGTAAATTCCGTTCTCTAAAATCGCATTACAGTAACGGATTAAATCGCATAAAGTCGTGAATCCATGCGCCCATTGTGTGCAAAAAGTGGCGCGTAAAACCCCGTTTAGCGCCGCAAAACGCCTCCAAATGGCGCGAATCGGCCGCGCCACGCGACGCGCCGCCGGAGCTGCCGCGGCCGCGTCCTTCGGCTCCGGGCGTTCCACGTGGAACCCACCTATTGCGTCCCCATAGGGAATATGGCATAGTGAGGGCGTGCTTCTATGGCTTTCCTATAGAAGCGACCGGAGGGGTTTCGCGATGGGCGGCGACAAAACGGACGTTTGGCAGGGGACGCTGGCGCTGATGGTGCTGAAGACGCTCGAAACGATCGGACCGATGCACGGCTACGGCATCGCGCGACGCATCGAGCAGATCAGCGGCGATCGATTGGCGGTGAACTACGGCACGCTGTATCCGGCGCTGATGAAGCTCGAGCAGGAAGGTTTTATCCAGTCGGAATGGGGCGTGTCGGACAACAACCGCAAGGCCAAGTTTTACAAGCTGACGCGCGCGGGGCGCAAGCAGGTGGAGCGCGAAGCGCGCGAGTGGGAGAACACGACGGCAATCCTCGCACGCTTTCTCTCTCCGGAGGAACAGCCGTGACGCGCTACACGGAATGTTCCCAGTCGCACCCACCATTTCGCGGATTGCGAGTCGAACGGCCATGACTGAACTTTTTTGCGCGCGCATCCGTATCACATGGCGGACGGGAGATGTGCGGTGAGAGCGCCGCGGGCGTGGCTGGCAAGGCTCGGCGAAATTTTCGACAAACCTCGGCGCGACCGGGAGCTGGCGGCGGAGCTCGAATCGCATTTGCAGATGCACATTGATGACCACGTGCGCGCGGGGATGAGCGCCGAAGAAGCGCGGCGGCAGGCGCTGATTCGGCTCGGCGGGATGGAGCAGACGAAAGAAGCGTGCCGCGAGCGTCGAGGCCTGCCATGGCTCGAATCGCTCTCGCAAGACGCGCGCTTCGGCCTGCGCATGCTGCGCAAAAGTCCCGGATTCACCGCCGTCGCCGTGCTCACGCTAGCCCTCGGCATCGGCGCAAATACGGCGATTTTTTCTGTCGTCAGCAAAGTGCTGATCGATCCGATGCCCTATCCTCAGGCCAATCGTATCGTGATGCTCAGGCGGGTGTTCCCGCAAGGCCTGAGCTTGTCGTATCCCACGGTTTCCATACCGAAGTTCATGGTTTGGCGCGAGCAGACGCAGGTTTTCCAATCGACGGCGATATTCGACTCGGGTCCTCTGGCTCTGAACGTCACGGGCGGGAATCGCCCCGAACAAGTTCCCGGAATCCGCGCGTCGGCGGGCTATTTCAAGGTTTTCGGCGTGCCGATTGTGCTCGGTCGCGCGTACACCGCGGAAGAGGACAAGCCGGGCGGGCCGCATGTTGCGGTGATCAGTTACGGATTGTGGCACGAACGATATGGGGGCGACCCGCGGATCATCGGGAAGACGATCGAGGTCGGCGGAAGCGCGGATGAAGTGATTGGGGTGGCGAAGTTCGTTGCCCGATTTCCCACGGACATTTGGCTGCCACTGCAAGCAAATCCCAATAGCAGCGATCAAGCGCACGATTATCTGGCTGTGGCGCGGTTGGGGCCGGGCGTGACGCTGGCTCAAGCGCGCATTGCCATGAAGCTCGCGGCGGAGCAGTTCCGCCGGAAATATTCCGGGCCGTTCATGATGCCGGGCGAAAGCGCCACGGCGCAGCCCTTCCGGGATTCGGTGACGGGCAACGTCCGACCGGCGCTTTTGATCTTGCTTGGAGCCGTGGGATTCGTGCTGCTGCTGGCGTGCGCGAACGTGGCCAATCTGCTGCTTGCGCGTGCCACGGTAAGGAAGCGAGAAATCGCCATCCGCAGCGCGCTGGGCGCTGGGCGAAAGCGGGTGATCCGTCAGTTGCTGACGGAGAGCGTGATGCTTTCGGTTGCGGGCGGGGTCCTGGGATTGATTCTGGGATTCGCGGGAATTCGCATGCTCCTGGCGCAATACCCGAATAACGGAGGCGGCGGCTTCGACATTCCCTTAATCGGTTCGCACGGCTCGGAGGTGACGCTCGACTGGCGCATTCTGCTATTTGCGATCGGCGTTTGCCTGATTACCGCAATTTTATTCGGGCTGCTTCCGGCCATTCAGGCATCGCAAACGCCGCTCTCGCAAAGTTTGAACGAGGGCGGCAGCAGGGGCGGCACACACCGCAGCCGAGCCCGGTCCGTGCTGGTGGTAAGCGAAGTGGCCTTCGCCGTGATTTTGCTGGCAGGCGCCGCGCTGCTGATCCGCACGTTATCGGCGCTTCGTGCGCTGCGCCCGGGATTCGATGCGCACAATGTGTTGATGATGCGCATGACGTTCTCCGGCCGGCAATACGACAAAACCGGCGGTCTGGCGGCTGCAATACAGGAAGCCGAGCGGCGAGTCGGGGCGGTGCCGGGCGTGCAAGCGGTCGCGATGGGTTGCTGCGTGCCCTTGGAGGGAGGCTCCGACCTGCCTTTCAGCATCGAGGGCCGCGCGCCGACGATGGGACCGTATAACGGAGACGACCAGTGGCGATTCATTTCGCCGGAATTCTTCGACGTGCTGCACGCGCCGTTACTTAGCGGGCGCCCGTTTACCGATGCGGATGTCTTGGGCTCCGAGCCGGTGGTGATCATCAACGAGGCGATGGCGAAGACTTATTGGCCCAAGGGAGACGCCATCGGACAGCGCATGCTGATTGGCCACGGACTGGGACCGGAATTCGAGGAGCCACCCAGGACGATCGTGGGAATCGTTGGCAACATGCGGGAAAAATTTTCAGGGATGACGAGCAGCGAGATCGACCCGGTCATGTATGTTCCGGCGGAGCAATTAGGAGATCCATTCATGCAATGGGTGCGGGAGATGCTCTCGGCCACATGGTTCGTTCGAACCGAGACGGCGCCCTTCGCATTCAGCATGCCGATTCAGAATGCGCTGCGCGAAGCCACGGGCGGACTCCCAGTGGCGGACGTTCGTTCGATGGATCAGGTGGTGGCCGGAAGCACGGCGTGGAGCGGCTTCATCGGGATGCTGCTGTCGTCGTTCGCAGCGATCGCCATTTGCCTGGCGGCCATTGGAATTTACGGGCTGATGGCGTATGCGGTGGAGCAGCGCAAGCAAGAGATCGGCATTCGCATGGCACTGGGCGCACAGCCGAGAGATGTGCGCGGAATGATTTTGAAGGAAGGCGGCGCGCTGACTCTCGCGGGTATTTTCGTTGGCGTGGCGGCCGCTTTGGGGCTGACACGTTTCATGGCTACCTTGCTCTATGGCGTGAAGCCGTGGGACCCGATGGCGTTTGGCGGCGTGGTGATTCTGCTGGGAGCGGTTGCGGTGTTCGCCGCGTACGTGCCGGCGCGGCGGGCCATGCGCGTGGATCCGATGGTGGCGCTGCGGCATGAGTGAAGCAGTGGCTAGTGATTAGTGGCTAGAGAAAGTCTTCACGGAGGGCCGGTGGCTGAGAAGCAGCGGTTTGCACGCGAGGCGATCATCACGGTGCATGCGCGATGATTAAGCTGAGCAACGTCGAGAAATCGTACCCGTCGGGCGCCGGCAACGCCTGGGTGTTGCGGCGCATCAACGCGGACATCCGCGAAGGCGAATTCGCGACCATCATGGGGCCTTCCGGCGCGGGCAAGTCCACGCTCATGGGCATCATCGGCATGCTCGACGGCGGCTGGCGCGGCGAATATTTTCTCGACGAGCACGCCGTGCACCGCCTGGACAACCGCCGTCGCGTGGAACTGCACAAGCAGTACGTCGGCTTCGTCTTCCAGCAATATCACCTGATCGACAACCTGACCGTGGCGGAGAATCTGGACCTGCCGCTGGCCTATCGCGACGTGCGCAGGGCCGAGCGCCAGGCGCTGGTCGCGGATATCCTCGACCGATTTCAAATGGCCTGCAAGAAAGACCTCTACCCGAACCAGCTTTCGGGCGGACAACAGCAACTCGTGGCCGTGGCGCGCGCGGTAATCGGCAAGCCGAAGCTGATCCTGGCCGACGAGCCCACCGGCAGCCTGCATTCCAGCCAGGGGAAAATGATCATGGATGCGCTGAAAACCATGAATGAACACGGCACCACGATCGTGCAGGTGACGCACAACGAAGCCTGGGCTGCCTACGGCCATCGGATCATTCAACTGGCGGATGGCTGGATCGTGGATGCGCAGGGCAAAGCGAGCGCGGCATGCTGACCGCCTTTGCGAGTGGAAAAGCGCAGGGTTGCCGCACAAAACGCTTGCTCGCCGGGCGGCTTATAGGTTACAAGATGTAGCGTTACAATGGGTGGCGGTTAGCCGCGCCGGATGCCGGAGCCTGGTTCGCCGGCTTGGCGCAATTCAGGTGTAAGGGCGGGAATTTACATTACGGTAATGGCCCACCACGAAATCGCGCGATGGAGAACGCCTGGAAAGGAGCGGCCATGAGCGAATCGAGCGCCGCAGCCGCCGAGCACGCGCGCGGCATTTCCGGCGACCGCAGCAGCGGCTCATTTTTCGAATCGCTGCCGCAGGACGTTCGCTTTGCCATTCGCGTCCTGCGCCGAAGCCCAGGCTACACGCTCGTGGCGATCCTCACGCTGACGCTGGGCATCGGCGCGACCACGGCGATCTTTACCGTGGTTGACCGCATCCTTCTGAAGCCGTTCGCCGGGCCCGATTCCAGCCGCATCGTGGTGCTGATGAACGCGTTCGGCGATCAGAGGGGTTTCTCGATTTCCATTCCCAAATTCATGATGTGGCGCGATCAGCTGCCGATGCTCGAGGACGCGTCGCTGTATGGGTTCCCTGGCGGACTGCGCGTAAACCTGCTCGGGGGAGATCAGCCGCAGCAATACAAAGGGACGCAGGTATCGGCGAATACGTTCCGGCTGTACGGCATTCCGTTCGCGAAAGGGCGCGGCTTCACGGCGCAGGAGGATACGCCGGGCGGCCCGCCGGTGGCGGCGATCAGCAACGGAATGTGGCGCACACAGTTCGGATCGGATCCGAACATCGTCGGTAAAAGCATCGATCTCGATGGGACCGACTACACGGTGGTCGGCGTGATGGCGCCGATCTACACACCGGACCTGAATTTCGGCGACGTGGTCCTTCCGCTGCAGGCCGATCCCAACAGCAGCAATATGGGCAATTACCTGATTGGCGTGGCGCGGCTGAAGCCGGGCGTCACGATGGCGCAAGCGATCGCCGCGACGCAAGTGTTCGCCGAACAATTTCGCCGCAAATACCCGGCGATGATGGCGGACCCGAAGGAGTCCTTCACGCTGCAAACGGCGTTGCAGGTGGTGATCTCCGGAGTGAGCAGCGCGCTGTGGATTCTGCTCGGCGCCGTCGGACTGGTGCTGCTGATCGCGTGCGCGAATATCGCCAGCCTGATGCTGGCGCGCGCCACGCTGCGCCGGCGCGAAATTTCGATTCGCGTGGCGCTGGGCGCGGGACGGGGAAGAATCGTCCGGCAACTTCTTACGGAGAGCGTTTTGGTGTCGCTCGTTGGCGGCGCGATCGGAATTTGGCTCGGATTTTTCGGCGTGCGGCTGATCTTCGCGCTCAATCCGGTGCGGATGCCTCGCTTGGGCGAACATGCCGAAGCGCTTACGCTCGATTGGCGGATTTTGCTTTTCGCCGCCGGGATTTCGATTCTGGCCGGGGCGATTGCGGGGATCGTGCCGGCGCTGAAAGCGTCGCGCGTCGATCTGGCCGCCACAATCAACGAGAGCGGCGCGCGCAGCGGCGCGGGACTGCGCGGCAGCAAGACGCGATCGTTGCTGGTGGTCTGCGAAATGGCGCTGGCCATGATTTTGCTGGCCGGCGCGGCGCTGCTGATTCGATCGTTCCACGATTCGATCAGCGTGAATCCCGGATTTCAATCGCACAATATTCTGACCATGGACATGTCTCTTTCCGGAAAGCGATTTCAGACGACCGCGGCGGTGTCGGAAGTGGTTCGCGAAGGAAGGCGGCGGCTGGAAAGCATTCCAGGAGTGCAAGACTCGACCGCGTCATGCTGCATGCCGCTCGAAGGCGGCATCGGCTTGCCGATCAATATCGAAGGGAAACCGCCGGCCAAGGGTCCCTACAACGGCGGAGGCGGCTGGGCGAGCGTCTCTCCCGGCTACTTCGAGGTGTATCGCATTCCGCTGCTGCGCGGGCGCACATTCACGGTGCAGGACACGAGCGCGTCCGAGCCCGTGGTGATCATCAACGAATCGATGGCCAAGCAGTTCTGGCCCAAGGGCGACGCGCTCGGAGCGCGCATCACCATCGGCAAAGGGCTGGGGCCGCAATTCGTCGATCTGCCACGGGAGATCGTCGGCATCGTAGGCGACGTGCGGGACAGGGGAATCAACAACAACCCCGGGCCGAATATGTACGTCCCCATCGACCAGATCAGCGATCAATTGACGGCATTCCTCTGGCCGCTCTCGCCGCTGCAATGGATGGTGCGAACGCACGTGGCGCCGTTTTCGCTAAGCCAGCAGATTCAGGAGCAGCTTCGCGCGGCCAGCGGAGGAGTGCCGGTTGGCACGGTTCGGACCATGGATGAAGTGGTGTCGCATTCGCTGGCGTATGAGAGATTCAGCACAACGTTGCTGACGATTTTCGCGGCCATCGCCTTGCTGCTCGCCGCGGTCGGCATTTACGGAGTGATGGCGTACTCGGTGCAGCAGCGCACGCAGGAAATCGGCATTCGCATGACGCTCGGCGCCAGCCCGGAGAAAGTCCGGCTGATGGTGGTGAAGCAGGGCATGCTGCTAGCGGGCGTCGGCGTGGTAATCGGCGTAGCCGGGGGCCTGGCCATCACGCGGGTGATGCGCAGCTTGCTATTTGGGGTGAAGCCATGGGACCCGCTGATGTTCGCGGTGACGGCGATCTTGCTGGCGATTATCGCTTTGCCGGCGTGTTACGTGCCGGCTCGGCGGGCCTCGCGCGTCGATCCGCTGATCGCCTTGCGATACGAGTAAGGAGTTCGCTATGGATATTGCCCGGCCAGAGCTGAAGCGAAAAAAGATGATCCGCCGCTACACCTATGCGGGCGTAGCCGTGCTGATCGTGGTGATCGCCACGGCCGCACTGGCGCGGCTGAAGCCCGCGGCACCCAGCGTGGACCGCTCAACCGTCTGGACGGACACGGTAAAGCGCGGCTCGATGCTGCGGGAAGTGCGCGGCCTGGGAACGCTGGTGCCGGAGACGATTCAGGTGGTGCCGGCCATGTCCGCCGGACGCGTGGAAAAGCGATTCATTTTGCCGGGCACGGCGGTGAAAGCGAATACCGCCGTGCTGCAGCTCACCAACCCGCAATTGCAGCAGGAAACGCTCGACGCCGAATACCAGCTGAAGGGCGCGGAAGCATCACTCGAACAGACGAAAGCGACGCTGCAAAACCAACTGATGGACAAGCGCACTTCGGCCGCGAATATCTCGTCGCAGTTTCGGACGGCGCAACTGCAGTCTCAGGCGGACCAACAGGCCTTCGAAAAGGGCGTGGGACCGGAAGTGACCGCGAAGAAATCTCGCGTCGCCGCCGAGGAACTGGCTAAGGAAGACACGCTTGCGCAGGAAGAGGTGGCCACGTTTCAAAATTCCATTCCCGCGCAGCTGGCGGTGCAGCAGGCGAACGTCGATCAAAAGCGCGCGCTTTACGAGCTGAAAAAATCGCAGGTGAACAATTTGAAAGTCCGCGCGGGCATCGACGGAGTGCTGCAGGAGCTCGATGTGGACGTTGGCCAGCAAGTGACCGAAGGCGCGGTGCTGGCGAAGGTGGCGCAGCCGTCGCAACTGAAAGCGGCTCTGCAAATCGCGGAGACGCAGGCGAAGGATATCGCGCTCGGGCAGAAAGCGTCGGTTGACACGCACAACGGCATCATTCCCGGCCACGTGATGCGCATCGATCCGGCGGTGGTCAACGGCACGCGCACCGTGGACGTGAAGCTCGATGGGGCGCTGCCGCCGGGCGCGGTGCCGGACCTGAGCGTCGAGGGCACCATCGAAATCGAGCGCCTGGCCGACGTGCTCTATGTGGGGCGGCCGGTGCATGGCGATCCGGAGACCACGGTGGGCCTGTTCAAGCTGGCGGATGGCGGCAGCGAAGCGGAGCGCGTGCCGGTCGCGCTGGGCCGCGCATCGGTGAACACCATCGAGATTCTCAAAGGATTGAATGCCGGCGATCAGGTGATTTTGTCGGACATGTCCGCGTACGACAACGATGACCGGGTGGAATTGAAGTAAGACGCGAACGGCGCCTCGCGCGCCGGTCCGCCGGTCGCCTGGCGGCACGAATCACGGCGCTCGCGGATGGCGGGCACTGGGCCGCGGTGAACTTTTTGGGGAGCGGAAACGTAAGTAAGCATAGGAGCGAGACATGAACAGCACGGCTCAGCCATTGATCCGCATGCAAAATATCAGCAAGGTATTTCTGACCGACGAAGTGGAGACTCGCGCTCTCAGCGGGATCAATCTGGAGATCGCCAACGGCGAGTTTGTCTCCATCGCCGGACCTTCGGGCTGCGGCAAATCGACGCTGCTTTCGATTCTGGGCCTGCTTGACTCTCCCAATGACGGCACCTACTGGATCCATAACGACGAGGTCGAGAACCTTTCGCTTTCCGACCGCACGCGCATTCGCAACCGCGAGATTGGCTTCGTGTTTCAGGCGTTCAATCTGATCGGCGATCTCACGGTTTACGAAAACGTCGAGTTGCCGCTCACGTATCGCAGCCTTGGCTCGGCGGAACGCAAGCAGCGCGCGCAGCAAGTGCTTGAGCGCGTGGGAATGGCGCACCGGATGAAGCACTATCCATCGCAGCTATCGGGCGGACAGCAGCAGCGGGTGGCCGTGGCGCGGGCACTGGTAGGACAACCGGCGATTTTGCTGGCCGACGAGCCGACCGGCAACCTCGATTCGAAAAACAGCGAAGCGGTGATCGATCTGCTGCGGCAGCTCCACGCCGATGGGGCCACCATCTGCATGGTCACGCACGATCCGCGCTACGCCAGTATCGCCGGTCGCACGATTCACCTGCTGGATGGATGCGTGGTAGAAGAAGCCGTGCGGTCGGACGCCACCTACTCCTGATCGGAGCGCATGCGGTTGCCGAAGGGCGTCGCGTCAGCGGAGGCAAATCCGCAGCTTTTCCGCGGGAGTTTACGGACTGGCGATCACCGCGTCGGCTTCGATTTCCACAAG
>JAGWRH010000438.1 GCA_028876695.1 Acidobacteriota bacterium
AAATCGCAGTCCGCGCCGGCACCTGCTGCGCCCGCACAGCCCGCGCCTGCACATAAATAATTGCTTCTGTTACAATTTGCTCGTCGTATAGCAACAGGGCAGGCGGGAGTGGCGGAACTGGCAGACGCACCAGCTTGAGGGGCTGGCGGTAGCAATACCATGGAGGTTCAAATCCTCTCTCCCGCACCATTTCTTCGCAGTTCACATCGTCCCACAGCTTGCCGCTTTGTCGAGAATTGCCACCACACGGATAAGAGACGCTCGAACTGACGCGGTCGAAGAATTTTCTGCGTGCTTTCAATGCATGCGGCGCTTCGGTATGATGTCGCGTTCGAATGAAGATGCGATTCTCTCCTGCATGTTTCCGGCGCGGAAAGCAGCGTAAAAATCGAGCGCGCCCGGGGAGACGAGTGCGAGGCTCGGCTGCGTCGGCGCTGCTGCTGTTCATTGCGCTCACAATTTTAGTGGGCCTTACGATTTTCCTCTTCGCCACCGGTTTTTTTGCGGCTCCTCCGCCGATAACGCCGGTCGGCGTGCGCATCGATCACCAGTACAACTTGACGCTCTATGCCACGGGAATGGCGTTTGTGCTCGCGCAACTCGGGCTGGGCTGGGCTGTGTTCCGGTATCGAGATCGCGGGCAGCCGGCGCGTTTTACGCGAGGCAACGCCGTGCTGGAAATCGCGTGGACCATCGTGACGGCGGTGGTATTTCTGGGGCTCGGCGGGCTGGCGGCGCGATCGTGGGCGCAGTCGAGGATCACGAAGGTGCCGACGGATGCGATCCGCGTCGAAGTTACCGAGCAGCAATTCGTCTATAACTTTCGCTATCCCGGGCCAGACGGCAAGTTTGGCCGCATCGATCCGGAGCTGATCAGCGCGCCCACGGGAAATCCGCTGGGAATCGACCCCAACGATCCCGCCGGCCTTGACGATATCGTCGTTTCGACGCTGACCGTGCCGGTGAATCATCCCATCGAGTTACTGATTCGCTCGCAGGACGTGGTCCACAATTTTTTTGTGCGCGAATTGCGGCTGCAGCAGGATGCAGTACCCGGAATGACTGTGCCGCTGCAGTTCACGCCCGATCGCCTGGGGCGCTATTACATCGTTTGCACGCAGCTCTGCGGCATGGGTCACAACCAGATGCACAGCTTTCTCGACGTCGTCTCCGACGCCGATTATCGGGAATTCCTCACCCGCGCGGAGGCGCGATAATGGCAATCGTTTCGATTCAGGAGCGTGCGTGAATCCTTTGCCGGATCACGTTCACCCCGCGGTCGCATCTCCCTCAGGATTTTTCCGCCGCTATGTGTTCAGCACGGATCACAAAGTCATTGGCCTGCAATATTACTTCCTGGCGCTCGCGGCGGTGACCATCGGCATCGTTCTGTCGCTCTTGATGCGAGTGCATCTGGCATGGCCGCAGGCGCATTGGCCATTGGTCACGGGCGGGACGTTGAGACCGGAGCAGTACCTCGCGCTGATGACCATGCACGGCACGATTATGGTCTTCTTTGTGCTGACGACCGCGCCGCTAGGCGCTTTTGGCAATTATTTTCTGCCGATTCAGATCGGCGCGCCGGACATGGCTTTCCCGCGGATCAATATGCTGTCGTTTTGGTTCACGCTGGCGGCATTTCTGTGCATGCTTGCTGCGTTTGCGGTGCCCGGCGGAGCGCCCATCAGCGGTTGGACCGCATACCCGCCGCTGAGCGGTCTCGGCAGCGTAACGGGCCCGGGCGAGGGAATGGGCCAGACGATGTGGATCGTCAGCATCGGGATTTTCTGCATCGCGTCGCTATTGGCATCGATCAATTTCATCACTACTACGATCGAGATGCGCGCGCCGGGAATGAACCTGACGCGTATGCCGCTGACGGTGTGGGCATGGTTCGTCACGGCTGTGATGAGCCTGCTGTCGTTTGGCGCGCTGCTCGCGGCGTTGATTATGCTGGTGCTCGACCGTTCGGCGGGAACGAGCTTCTTTACTCCCGCCGGACTGGTAGTTAACGGAGAATTGCAGTCGGGATACAGCGGCGGCTGGCCGCTTCTGTGGGAGCACCTGTTCTGGTTCTTTGGCCATCCGGAGGTGTACATCGCCATTCTTCCGGGCATGGGCGTGACGTCGCACGTGATTTCCAATTTTTCGCGCAAGCCGGTTTTTGGGTATCGGGCTATGGCCGCTACGCTGTGCGCGATCGGAATTCTGGGATTTCTGCTCTGGGGCCACCACATGTTCGTGAGCGGGATGAATCCGTATTCGAGTCTGGCATTTTCGGCGCTCACGCTATCGATCGGCGTGCCGTCCGCAGTGAAAACTTTCAATTGGCTCGGCACGATGTGGGGCGGGAAAATCCAATTCGACACCCCGATGTTGTTTTCGATCGGTTTCGTGTCGTTTTTCGTTACCGGCGGCCTTTCGGGAATTTTTCTCGCCCAGCCCGCGCTCGATAATTTGCTGCACGCCACGTATTACGTCGTAGCGCATTTTCATTTGGTGATGGGCGTGGCTGCGATCTTCGGAATTTTCAGCGCGACGTACTACTGGTTTCCGAAAATGTTCGGCCGAATGATGGACGAGACGCTCGGCAAGCTGCATTTCTGGCTCACATTCGTCGGCGCCTACTGCATTTTCATGCCCATGCACTTTATGGGCATTTACGGCGGCATCCGGCGTTACGCGGATTGGACCGGCGCAACATACCTGGCAGCGCTGCAGCCCTTGCATCTTTTCGCGACCATCGCGGCGCTCGTGACCGCCGCGGCGCAGCTGATTTTTTTCTATAATTTTGTTTCGAGCCTGACTCGGGGAGAAAAAGCGGCCGAGAATCCGTGGCGAGCCACGACACTGGAATGGTCCACCGCATCGCCTCCGCCGGTCGATAACTTTGCGGGCGCGTTTCCCACTGTGTACCGCGGTCCGTACGAATACAGCGTGCCGGGCGCGCCGCAGGATTTTACCCCTCAGCATCTGCCGCCGGAATTGGCTGGGGTGAGCGAGGGCGCGACGCATGCATGAGAGCGAAGTGGCGGATCGCACGGGCTTGACCCTTGGCGAGAACGGCCGCGGCGGCAGAGGCGGGTGGTTCTCCGGCGGCGGACGCGATGGCAACGCAGGCAGGTCGCGAACGCCCGAGCGCGCGTACATCACTGGCATAGTGATCGCGCTTGGCGCAGTCGCCATGTTCTTTGCGGCGCTGGTGAGCGCTGCGGTTGTCCGCCGAGGCTCTCCGAGCGGCGACTGGCAGCCGCTGCGAGGGGCGAGCACGGTGTGGCCGATTCTGGCGCTGAACACAATGGTTCTGCTGGCTAGCAGCTTTACGCTCAGCCACTCACGGTTGCGCGCTCGTTCCGGCGATGACGCGGGTTTCCGGCGCTGGTGGATCGTTACGTCGGCGCTCGGTGCTATATTTCTCGCCGGCCAATTGTTCGCTTGGCGACAGATTGTCGGCGCCGGATTGTATCTGGCGACAAATCCGAGCAGCAGCTTTTTTTACCTGCTCACTGCGGCGCATGGCGCGCACGTGGCGGCAGGGATCGTGGCGCTTCTGGTGATCGCGTGTCGGCCGGCGCGAAGAATGGCCCGGCGCACAGCGATCGAAGTCACGTCAGTGTACTGGCACGCGATGGGCGCGATTTGGATTTTCCTGTTTCTCTTTCTGTTCTTCGGAGGCCGATCGTGAGCCGCTTACTCCGGAGCGTGAAAGGTTACATTAGCCGAATGCTTGCAATCTGTGCCACGTATGCCATCGGCGTCACGTCGCTTGCGATGCGCGCTGCCGCGCAGGGATGCGCAATGTGCTATCAGAGCGCTGCAGCCACAGGAGATCACAGCCGCGCCGCGCTACAGCACGGGATTTTGATTCTGCTTTTCCCCTCGGCAGGGATCTTCGCGGGAATTTTTGCGCTGATCTACAGCCGCCGAAAAATCAGCCGCTGATTTTTGGCACGTTTCGGCCCGATGCTGCGGCGGGAGCCGAGGCTACCGCCTGTCGCGTCTTTTACTTTCCGGGGCCGAGGCCGGTGCAAATCGTGACTGCGGTATTGGGATTGATCGCGCTTTCGTCAAATTCGATGTGCTGGATTTTGCCTTCCTTGTCGATCACGAACGTGGTTCTTCGAGCCCACTCGTACGCGTCGCCACCCATCGGATACTTTTTCAGGATTCCGTAATCGGTAAGCACTTTGCGATTCATGTCGCTGAGTAAAGGAAACGTTACGCCGATTTGCTTCGCAAACGCGCCGTTGGCCGGGGGGCTATCCGTGCTGACGCCAAGCACTACTGAACCACTCGATTCGATTTTGGCCAGATCAGACTGATAGGCCTGAAGTTCGTGGGTTCAGCCCGGAGTGAAAGCAAGAATATAGAACGCGAGGATCACATTTTTCTTGCCGCGAAAATCGCTCAGCTTGACGGGCTTCCCTTGATCGCTCGGTAGAGTGAAATCCGGCGCCATTTGCCCGACCTTGAGCGTCGTCGTTGCCATCTCTTCCTTTTGCTGCGGGGCCGCGGGGACCTGCGCTGCCAGCAATAGAAACGCGATGGAGCCGACAAGCGCTGTGGCCAATGGCTTCATACACGACCTCCTCTGGAGTGAAGCAATCCCGGCATTATACGCACACATCCACTTGAA
>JAGWRH010000439.1 GCA_028876695.1 Acidobacteriota bacterium
CAATCTGCAAAAGCAATTTCAAACGCGCATCTATAGCTTCGATACGCGCCTCTCGCGCGTCTCCAACCCCGCGCAGATCGAGCCTGCCGCCCCTGCCACTCACATCGGCGAGAGCCTCCAGCAGGTCGTGAACGAGACCTCCGATCTGCCGGTGGGCGCGATCGTGTTGATGAGCGACGGCGCGGACAACAGCGGCGGAATCGATCGCGCCACCATCGCCGCGCTTCGCAGCCGCCGCATTCCGGTCCACACTGTCGGTTTTGGAGCGGAAGAAACCCGGCACGACGTGGAAATCGACGATGCCGCGCTCGCGCCGCGGGCGCTGGCCAACTCGCGCATGGCCGCTACGGTGACATTTCACGAAAACGGCGTCTCGGGGCAAAAGGCCACGCTTTCGGTGCGCGACGGCGCCAAATTGCTCGCCTCGCGCGAACTGGCGCTCGCCGGCAATGGTCACTCCCAAACCGAGACTCTGCTTTTCAACGCCGGTGATGCCGGCGCGAAACAATTGACGTTCTCGATCGCGCCGCTCGCCGGCGAATCGAACACCGCTAACAATGCGATCGCGCGTCTGGTCAACGTGCAGTCCGACAAGCGCCGAATTCTGTACGTTGAAGGCGAGCCGCGCTGGGAATACAAGTTCATCCGCCGCGCCGAAGACGACGATCCCATCGTCGAGATCGCCTCAATGCTCCGCACCACCGAAAACAAAATCTACCGTCAGGGAATCGACAATCCGCGGGAACTCGCCGGGGGTTTCCCGGCCGATGCCAAGGATCTCTTCCAATATCAAGGGCTCATCGTCGGCTCAGTCGAAGCAGGATACTTCACGCCTGCTCAACAAGATCTGATTCGCCAGTTCGTCGATCGCCGCGGTGGTGGCTTGCTGATGCTCGGCGGCCGCTTCGCGTTGGCGGACGGAGGCTGGGCGGGGTCCACCGTCTCGCAAGCTCTTCCGGTCGCGCTTCCTGGCCACAACAAAACGTTTCACCGCCTTCCAGCAACCGTCGAATTAACCGCCGCCGGAAAGGACAGCCTCATTTGCCGCTTGACCGACGACCCGCAGGCAAATGCCGACCGCTGGCGGAAGCTGCCATATCTGATGGACTATCAAGAAGCGGGCGAGCCGAAGCCCGGCGCTGTCGTCCTTGCCGGCCTGAAAGCCGGCGGCCGCGAACTTCCCCTGTTGATCACGCAAAACTATGGGCTAGGCCGCGTCGCGGTGATGGCCACCTCGGGAACCTGGCGCTGGCAAATGAGCCTTCCTGCCGGCGATCCGACGCACAAAATGTTTTGGCAGCAATTGCTTCGCTGGCTGGTCGCCGATACTCCGGGCCACGTGGTCGCTTCCGTTCCCAGCCAGATGCTTTTCGACGACGGCCGGACGAAACTCACCGCGCAAGTTCGCGACGTCGATTACCTGCCCGCGCCGGATGCCACCGTGCAGGCGCACATCCTGGGGCCGGGCGACGCCGCTGCCACCGTCGAGATGACGCCCGTGCCCGATTCGCCCGGTTCCTTTCAAGCCGATTGGAATGCCGCTGCGCCCGGGTCGTACCTCGCCGAAATCGTCGCCCAGCGCGGCGGACAGGATTTAGGCCGCGACGTCGTAACCTTTGCGCGCACGGATGGGGTCGCGGAAAACTTTCACACCAATCAAAATCGGCCGCTGCTTGAGCAACTTGCCGCCGATACCGGAGGCAGTTACTGGCGCCCGCGGGCTCTCTCGAAACTCCCGGCCCAAATCCCGTATTCCGAAGCCGGAATCACGGTGCGCAATACCAAGCCGCTCTGGAACATGCCGGCCGTATTTCTCGCCGTCTTGCTGTTGGTATTTTGCGAATGGATTTTGCGGCGCAAGTGGGGCGTGGTATGAGCGCGGCGAAGCTCCGAATTGCCGCGCTGGCCTTCGGGTTCTTGTTGCTCGCGGCGCTCCCCGCGCGCGCCGGAATTTACTACGTCACGGTTGCGGGTCTCTCCGGCGAACCCGATTACGAACGGCAATTCACGCAGCTCGCTTCCGATCTCGATAGGCTGCTGAAATCCACGGGCCCCGGCGCGCACGTTTACACGCTCACTGACGCGACGCGCGCGAATCTCGCGCAAACCCTCGCGCGCGTCGCGACCGAAGCCAAGCCCGACGACGACTTTGTCCTGATTCTCATCGGCCACGGCACCTTCGACGGTTTCGAGTACAAGTTCAATCTGGTCGGCCCGGACATCACCGCCCAGGATCTGGCGCGGCTCTGCGATCCAATCCGCTCGAAGCGCCAGCTCATCGTCAACACCACGGAGGCCAGCGGCGGCTCCGTTGCGGTTCTTCGGCGCCCCGGACGCGCGCTGATCTCCGCCACCAAGGATGGCAACGAAAAGAACGCCACCGTCTTCGCTCGCTATTTCGTTCAGGCTTTGCACGATCCCCAATCCGACCTCAACAAGAACAACGCGATTTCCGCGATGGAAGCCTTCGACTACGCCCAACGCCACACCGCCGATTTCTACGATTCCCAGAAACGCCTGGCCACCGAGCACGCCGTGTTCGAGGATACCGGCGAGCACGATCCCACGCGTACGCCGGAAAGCGACACTGGCGAAGGCCTGTTCCTTTCCAATTTCACGCTGATTCGCTTGGGAGCCGCGCAAAAGGCGTATAACGACCCCGCCAAGCGCGCCCTGCTGGCTCAAAAAGAAGATCTGGAACGAAAGATCGACACGCTGAAGTACCACAAAGCGGCCATGTCACAGGACGATTACAAACAGCAGCTCACGCAGGCGCTGCTCGATCTTGCCAAGGTGCAGGAGCAGCTCGAAAAATGATGCGCGCGATTGCACGGCCACTTTTCTATGCCGCGCTCGTATTGGCTGCGGCCGGCTCGGTGCGTTCCGCCACTCCCGGCGAATGTCAAAACCTGCGCCTCCACGGCCAATCCGCCCAGTCGCAAAGCTGTTTCCAAGCTCTCGCGCGCGGCTCCAGCCCCTATTTGCGCGCCGAAGGCGACTGGGGCCTGCGCCTCTACGACCAGGCCAACAATGAATTTCGCCAGGCCGTCGCGCAAGACGACCGCAGTGCGCTCTACCGTGTCCGCTGGGGCATGTTGCTGCACGAGCGATTCAACAACACCGATGCCGAGCAGCTTTTCAAAGAGGCTCTCCAGCGCGACCCGAAAGATGCGCAGGCCTGCCTCGGGCTCGCCCTCGTGAGCGCCGATGGCTTCGATAGCAAAGCTCTCGAATGGACTTCCAAAGCGCTCGAACTCGATCCCAGGCTCGTGTCCGCGCATGAACTCGCCGCCAATCTGGCGCTCGAAGATTCCGATGGCGCGGACGCGATCCAGCAAGCCGATCGGGCCATCCAACTCGCTCCCAACGATGCGCTGGACGCCCTGGCCATTCGCGCCGCCATCGAAATTCTCGCCGACCGCTCCCCCGGCGCCTGGTTCGCGAAAATCACCGCCATCAATCCACATTATGGCGAAGCCGATGCCATCGTCGCGCACCATTTGGAGCTCAATTATCGCTACGAAGATGCGATCGCCTATTACCGCGAAGCCATCGAGGCGGATCCGCAGCTGTGGTCCGCGCGCTCCCAACTCGGCGTGAACCTAATGCGCCTCGGCGAAGACGACGAAGCTCGCCGTCAACTCGTCATGTGTTACGACAACGACTTCCGCGACGCCGCCACCGTGAACAGCTTGCGTCTTCTCGATAGCGAAAAAAACTACGAAACCTTTCACGATGGCAACGCCATTCTAAAGCTGAACCAAAACGAAGCCGGCCTGCTGCGCCCTTATTTCGACGAAATCGTCCAGCGCGCCATGGCCGCCTACGACAAAAAATATCAAATGACGCTCCCCGGCCCCGTGCAGGTCGAAGCCTATCCCGATCACGAAGATTTCGCCGTTCGCACTCTCGGCATGCCGGGCCTCGGCGCGCTCGGCGTCACCTTCGGCCTCGTCGTCGTGATGGATAGTCCCTCTGCTCGCAAGCCCGGCGACTTTAATTGGGCAAGCACGCTCTGGCACGAGATGAGCCACGTGTATATCCTCACCGCCACGAATCATCGCGTCCCGCGGTGGTTCACCGAAGGTTTGGCGGTGCATGAGGAAACGCAAGCGAATCCCGAATGGGGCGATCCCATCACGCCCGACATCGTCGTCGCTCTGCGCGACAAAAAGCTGCTGCCCGTCACCGGCTTGGATCGAGGCTTTGTCCGCCCCGAATACGACGCGCAGGTGATCGTCTCCTACTACCAAGCCGGCCGCATCTGCGACTACATTCAGAGCCGCTGGGGCAACCAGAAGCTCCTCGACCTGGTCCACTCCTTCGCCGCCCGCAAAACCACCGCCGAAGCCATTCAGGCAGACCTCGGCATGTCGCCCGCCGAGTTCGACAAGGAATTTCAAGCCTGGGTTTATCAAGGCGTCGGCCAGGTGCCGCAAAATTTCGACACGTGGCACAACGATCTCAAGCAATTGGCCGCGGATTCGCAATCCCACAATTACGACGCCGTGCTGAAAGAAGGCCCCGAAGTTGTCCAGCTCTATCCGCAATACATCTACGACGCGAACGCCTACCAATTCATCGCCGAGGCCGACGTGGCCAAGGGCAACAAATCCGCCGCTGCGGCCGAACTCACCGACTACCAGCGCCACGGCGGCCGCGATCCGGACACTTTGAAAGAGCTTGCCGGCCTTCAGCAGGACCTCGGCCGCCCCAACGAAGCCGCCGCAACGCTCGACCGCATCAATTACATCTATCCCATGGATGCGGACGTGCATCGCCGGCTCGGCGCTCTCTGGCTCGCGCAGCATAACTACGCCGGAGCCATCCGCGAGTTCAATGCCGTCGTGGACCTGCACCCGCTCGATAAAGCGTCGGCGGAATACGATCTCGCCCAGGCCTATTTCGATTCCGGCCAGCGCGACAAAGCGGAAAATTGCGTGCTGGCTTCGCTCGAAGCGGCGCCCGATTACCGCCCGGCTCAAAAATTGCTCTTACAGCTCCACGGTTCTCAATAGGAGAGACGATGGCCACTACCGCCGAAACGAATCTGAATTCCGCTGATCTGCGGAAGCGAGTCGAGCGCTTTCACTCCGTGCGCGAAAACATTCTCGAGCAGGTACGCCACGTGATCGTCGGTCAGGATGAAGTGCTCGACCAGATTCTCACCGCGCTGTTCGTCGGCGGCCACTGCCTCATCACCGGCCTGCCCGGCACGGCCAAGACTCTGATGGTCCGCACCATCGCCCAGACCCTCGGCCTGGTCTTCAAGCGTATCCAGTTCACGCCGGATCTCATGCCCTCCGATATCACCGGCACGGACATCATCGAAGAAGACCCCACCACCGGCCATCGCCGCTGGACCTTCGTCCACGGCCCGATCTTCGCCAATATTTTGCTCGCCGACGAAGTGAACCGCACGCCGCCCAAAACGCAATCGGCTCTCCTCGAAGCCATGCAGGAGCTTTCCTGCACCGTGCGCGGCAACAACTATATATTGCCCTCGCCCTTCTTCGTTCTGGCCACGCAGAACCCCATCGAACTCGAGGGCACCTATCCGCTGCCCGAGGCGCAGCTCGATCGCTTCCTGTTCAATATTTTGCTCGACTATTTGAGCGCGGCCGACGAAATAAAGGTCGTTGACCTCACCACCACCACCCACGTGCCGCAAGTCGCGGCCGTCACCTCCGCGCCGGAGATTCTCGATTTTCAGCGGCTCGTGCGCATGGTGCCGGTCGCGGAGTCGCTCGCGTCCTATGTCGTGAATCTGGTTCGCGCCACGCGCCAAAATAGCGGCATCGCTCCCGATTTCATCAAGAAGTATGTCAACTACGGCGCCAGCGTCCGCGCCGCGCAATATATCGTGCTGGCCGCGAAAGCCCGCGCGCTGGCCCATCACCGCTACCACGTCGCCTACGAAGATGTCACCTCGCTCGCCATTCCCGTGCTGCGCCATCGCATTCTGCTCAATTTCCACGCGGAATCCGATCGCATTGATTCCGACGAAATCCTGCGGCGGTTGTTGTCCGCCGTGCCGCCGCCTTCCGGAGCGTGACGTGCAGCGATTCCTCGATCCCGCGGTCCTCGCCCGCATTTCGAACCTCGACCTCATCGCCAGGACGGTCGTCGATGGTTTCGTCGCGGGCTTGCACCGTTCGCCGGATTTCGGCTTCAGCCAGGAATTCGCTGAATATCGCGCCTATTCGCCCGGAGACGATCTGCGCCACGTCGATTGGAACGTCTTCGCCCGCACCGAGCGCGCCTACCTCAAGCGTTATCGCGGCGAGACGAATTCCCTGCTCACGATCCTGCTCGACGCCAGCAGCTCGATGAATTATTCCTCGCATTCCGTCGGCAAAATCGATTACGCGCGCTTCGTCGCCGCCTCGCTTTTCTACCTCGCCATCCAGAATCAGCGCGATGCCGCCGGGTTGATCGTTTTCGACGACGAAGTGCGCGACTACATTCGTCCCTCCACGCGCTTCGGCCAGCTTCACCGTCTGCTGGCCGGCCTCGAACGCGCGGAACCGCGCGCGCGAACCGATTTCGGCAAGCCGCTGCATCACTTCCAGCAGTTCCTTCGCCGCCGCGGCTTGGTGCTGATCATTTCCGATTTCTTCGAGCCTCCCGAAACTATCGTCCGCATCGTCGAGCCTCTGCGCTTCCACGGCAACGAAGTCGTCCTCTTCCACATCCTCGACCCGCGCGAACTCGAGCCGCAGCTCGGCGAGCCCGTGATCCTCGTTGACTCCGAAACCAGCCAGCGCATGGAAGTTACCCCGGAATACGCGCACAACGATTACCGTCGGAAAATCGGCGCGCATATCGAAGAGCTGAGCTCCCGCGCGCGCGGCGCGGGCATGGACTATTTCCTGCTGCGCACCGACCGTCCGCTCGATAGCGCGCTCGCCGAATACCTCACCATCCGGCAGGAGCGCAACTGATGGGCTTTCTCGCGCCATGGTTCTTTGCCGGCGCTGCGGCTCTCGCCGTCCCTCTCTATCTTCACCTGCTCCGCCGTCATACCTCCACTCCGCGGCCCTTCAGCTCGCTCATGTTCTTCGAGCAGCGGACGCAAAGCTCTATCCGCCACCGCCGTCTGCGTTACCTCGTCCTGCTCGCCTTGCGGCTTGCGCTTCTCGCTTTGCTGGTGCTCGCCTTCGCGAATCCGTTCATCATTCGCCCCGCCGCCGGCGTCGCCGCCAACAAGCTCTTGGCGCTGGTCATCGACAATTCTTTCAGCATGCGCGCCGGCTCGCGTCTTGCGGACGCCAGGCGCGAAGCTCTCTCCACGCTCGCCTCCCGCGCTCCGTCCCAACGCGCGCAAGTTTTTGCCCTCGGCTCGGGCCTCGAAGCCATGTCCCAGCCCACCGGCGACTCGCGCACGCTCCAGGCAGCCATCGCGGCCATCCAGCCAACCGACACGCGCGGAAATTTCGGCGATCTCGCGCGCGGCCTGCGCTCTTTCAGCGATAGCGTTCAGGGTCCCATCGATCTGCACTTCTTCAGCGACATGCAGAAA
>JAGWRH010000440.1 GCA_028876695.1 Acidobacteriota bacterium
CAGCAGCATATCGAAGTGGTGGTGGCCAAGCTGAGGAAGCGCTATCACGTGGAGATGACGGTGAAGCCGCCGAAGGTGCCCTATCGCGAGACGATTCGCGGTAAGGCAGACGCGGAAGGCAAGCACAAGAAGCAAACGGGCGGACACGGGCAATTCGGCGTGGCCCGGATCAAGATGGAGCCGCTGCCGCGCGGGAAAGGAGTCGAGTTCGTGGACGATATTTTCGGCGGCGCGATTCCGAAGAACTGGATTCCGTCGGTGGAGAAAGGCATTCGCGACGCCGCCGAGCGCGGCTACCTGGCGGGATTTCCGGTGGTCGATTTTCGCGCCACGCTGTACGACGGGAAATATCACGACGTCGATTCATCGGACATCGCTTTCAAGATCGCGGGATCGCTGGCGTTTCGCGAAGCGATGAAGCAGGCGCGGCCGGCGCTGCTGGAGCCGGTGATGCACGTGGAAGTGTACGCGCCGGAGCAGTATTCGGGCGACATCATGGGCAACCTGAGCGGGCGGAGGGGAAAAATCAGCGGCAGCGAATCGCGCGGAGGGAACGTGGTGGTGAGGGCGCTGGTGCCGCTCTCGGAAATGCTCAGTTATGCGAATGAGTTGACGTCGTTGACGCAGGGCCGCGGCAGCTATTCGATGGAGGCTTCGCACTACGATTACGTGCCCCAGGAATTGGCGGAAAAGGTGATCGCGGCACACAAACCGCATCACGCTGGAGACGAGACCGAGGCGGCTATAGCCTAGAGTTGACCAACCGCCGCACCGGAATGGTGCGCTGCTGCGGCTGCCGGCGCCTTCGAGTGCTTCGAGGCGGCTTGTCCTTTGCGCGCGGGCGCGGTTTGCGCTTCCGGGCCGGCGCGCGGGGCCGCGGCGAATGCCGGGTCGCCGTAGCAGGGACCGCCATTCCGAGAATGCAGAAGATGCGAGCATCCGGTCAGGCAGACTGCCCAGAACAAAACGAGAGCTAGACCGCCGGTTTGTCGCATGGTTTTATCCTTCCAGCGCGGCCGGACCGTGCATCTTTTACCGTAACGAACGTTCGATGACTTTTTGCTTTTGTGCCTCGGAAACAGCTTGAGCGCCCGGCGGCACCGGCGGGGACGTCTCCGGGGAACACCCGAATCCCGCGCCGCACGAAGGTAAATCGATATCTCTCGATTGGAAATCCGCGCGCGAACGGAGGAGCTTTAGACTCGACAGATGGTTCGAGCGATCGAAGATTACGCCATGATCGGCAACTGCCAGACAGCGGCGCTGGTGGGGCGGGACGGCTCGATCGACTGGATGTGCCTCCCGCGGTTTGACTCCGATGCGTGCTTCGCCCGGCTGCTGGGAACGCCGGAGAATGGGCGCTGGCTGATCGGGCCAACGACGCGGGCGCGCACCAAGCGGAGTTACCGTCCCGATACGCTGATTCTCGAAACTGAGTTCGTGACCGCGACGGGAAGGGCGCTGCTCACGGACTTCATGCCCGCGAATACCGCAAAACCGAAAATCGTGCGCATCGTGCGCGGGCTGAGCGGGAAAGTTCACATGCGCACCGAATTGGCGATTCGGTTCGACTACGGGCGCACTGTGCCGTGGGTGACGAAGCGCCAGGATGCGATGGTGGCGGTGGCCGGGCCGCATTTGCTGGCAATTCGGACGCCGGTGCCGCTGGAGGGGAAAGATCTCCACACCGTGGGCGAATTTACGGTCCGAAAGGGAAAGGCCATTGCCTTCGTGATGGAGTACGGCAGTTCATCGGAGCCGATTCCGCCCGGAGTCGATTGGCGAAAAGCTCTGCGAACGACAGCGGGATTCTGGTGCGATTGGATCACGAAATTGTCTTATGACGGGCCTTGGGCGTCGGCGCTGAAGCGTTCGCTGCTTACGGTAAAGGCGCTCACGTACGCGCCGACGGGAGGAATCGTGGCGGCGCCCACAACGTCTCTGCCGGAACGTATCGGCGGACCGCTGAATTGGGATTACCGGTATTGCTGGGTGCGCGACGCCACGTTCACGCTGCTGGCGCTGATCCACGCGGGGTATCACACGGAAGCGAATCGATGGAACGAGTGGCTGAAGCGGGCGGTGGCGGGCAGCTTCGATCAAATGCAGATCCTGTATGGAGTGGCGGGAGAACGAAGACTGCTCGAGTGGGACGCGGAGTGGCTCGCGGGCTACGGGCGTTCGGCGCCGGTACGGATCGGAAACGCGGCGAGCGAACAACTGCAGCTGGACGTTTACGGCGAACTGGCGGATTGCCTGCACCAGGCTCGCGGAACGCGCATCGGAAATCACGATCGCGAAGGATTCAATCTGCAAATCGAGCTGCTGAATCACCTGGAGAAAATCTGGCGGGAGCCGGACAACGGCATCTGGGAAATCCGCGGCAAGAAACAGCAGTACACGCATTCGAAAATGATGGCCTGGGTGGCGTACGACCGGACGATCCAGACGGCGGAAGCGTTCGGGATGGCCGGGCCCGTCGAGGAATGGAAGCGAGTGAGGGAGCAGATCCACGCGGACGTCTGCCGCCGTGGATTCAACGAAAAAATCGGCGCGTTCGTGCAGGCCTACGGGTCGAAGCGGCTGGATGCGAGTTTGCTGATGATGCCGCTGGTGGGGTTTCTTCCGGCGGCCGATCCGCGCGTGCAGGGCACGGTCCGCGCCATCGAAAAGCACCTGATGCGCAAAGGATTCGTGATGCGTTACGAAGTGCCGGACGTGAAGGGCGGCGTGGGCGAGGGCGCGTTTTTGCCGTGCAGTTTCTGGCTGGCCGATAACTACGAACTCATGGGCCGCCACGAGGACGCCAAGCGATTGCTGGAGCGGCTGCTGGCGCTGCGCAACGACGTGGGATTGTTTTCGGAGGAATACGATTTTGAAGAGGGAAGGCAGCTGGGAAATTTTCCTCAGGCGTTCACGCATCTTTCGCTGATTAACACGGTTCTCAACTTGTTCGTCAGAGAAGGCGGGCCGGCGCACCAGCGATCCGCGCGGCATCCCCAAGGGGGAGCAAACCTTCACCGGAGACGAACGAGGCGATATCCGCTCTACTGATTTTTTTCGAGCGCGGCGGCGAAGAAGCCGTCCGTCCCATGCACCGCGGACGACGTGCGAAAGAATCCGCGGTCGTCGAATAGCGCAGCGGGCGCGACAGCGGGCGCGAGATGCGGCGCCAGAAGGCGCGCCGATGTATCGGCGGGCGCGAGCCGGACGGAAGAATTGGAAGCGATTATTTCATCGATCACCGACTCATTTTCCTCCGGTTCGAACGAGCAGGTTGAGTACACGAGGCGCCCGCCGGGGGCGAGTTGAGCGAGCGCGTTGCGAAGCAGGTTTATTTGCAGGACATGAAATTCGGCCAGCCGTTCGGGACGGAGGCGCCAGCGGATTTCCGGGTGGCGCGCGAGCGTCCCGGTGCCGGAGCAGGGAGCATCGACGAGGATGCGATCGAACGGCGCGGAAAAGGGCAAGGGCTGCGACGCATCGAGCGCGGCGAGATATACGCGCGCGGCCTTGGCTGCAGTTCGCGCAGGATTTTCGGTTGATCGCGGCATGCGATCGGCGGCGCACTCGGCGACCGCGATGCGCAGGCGCGCGAGTTGTTCGCGCATGGAGCGAAGCCGGTGCTCGTGGATTTCGGCTGCGACCGTGAGCCCACTCGCGCCGGCGGCACTCGCAAGGGCCACGGTTTTGCCTCCCGGCGCTGCGCAAAGATCGAGCACGCGATCGCCCGGCCGGACGCCCAACAACAGCGGAACAGCTTGCGAGGCTTCGTCCTGAATCAGGATCTTGCCCGCGTGAAAAGGTTCGGTTCGCGTGACGCTGCCGCCGCTCGCGAGGAGAGCGCTCGTGAGCAAGCGGCCGGGTTGGGCGCGCAGGCCCGCGGATTCGAGGTCGCGGGCAATTTCGTCGCGCCGCGCGGGTTCGCGGAGCGCCAGCGCCAGCGGAGGGACGCGATTGTTGGCTTCGAGCAGGGCCGTGGCCTCCGCCTCACCGAAGCGGGCCAGCCAGCGCTCCACGATCCACGCTGGATGAGAATGCAAAGCTCCGAGGCGGCCGGCTTGCGGCATCCCGGCCGGTAGCAATGTTTCCATCGCCGCGGTGGCCTGCTCCGAGATGCGGCGAAGCACGGCGTTGACGAGCGATGCGGCCGAGTTTTTGCGCGCGCGTTTTACCAGCTCGACGGACTCATTCACCGCGGCGCGCGCCGGAATCCTTTTGAGGAAGCGCAGCTGGTAGGCGCCCATTCGCAGCGCGACGGCAACGGGCAGGTCGAGACGTTCCACCGGCTTTTTCAGTTGCTGATCGAGGACGAAGTCCAACTGGCGACGCCAGCGAAGGACTCCGAGAGCAATTTCGGTGGCGAGCGCCGCGTCAGCCGATTGGACGCTTGGCGCCAGCGCGGAATGAAGAAGCTCGCTCGAATAGGCGGATTCGGACTCGACGCGGAGGAGCACGTCGAAGGCGATTGTTCTGGCGATGCTGACCGGCATACGTTCATCAGAGCACAGGACGCGCGGGAGGAGAAGAGCCGTGGAACGCGAACGCCGAGGGGATCGCGTCCCGAGGCTAGGGGCCGAATTTGTCGGACGGATCGAGGCGCGCGCCGCTCGAGAATTCGCGCGCGGTGACGCGTTTACGCCCTTCCATCTGGACGAATGTAAGCAGCAGTGAAGTAGCGCTCCCGCAGCGAACGTAGATCGAAGAGTCCAGCGTTTGGATCGAGCCCTGCGGAAGTGGCGACGCCGGAGGCACGCCCGCGGGATCGAACGGGCGTCCCCAGATACGGCACGTTTTGCCGCGAAATGTGGTGAACGCGCCGGGCCACGGATCGAGGCCGCGAATGCGGTTGTAAATTTCCTGCGTGGTCAGCGACCAATCGATGCGGCCGTCGCTTTTGCTGAGCGGGGGCGCGTGCGTTGCGCGGGAGTGATCCTGCGGAGCAGGCGCGATTTCACCGCGGTCGAGCTTGCGGAGAGTTTCGGCAACGAGCGGCGCGCCCGCTTCGGCGAGCCGGGCGGCGAGCTCCGGAGCGGTCTCATCGGGGCCGATTGGTGTTTCAAAGCGCAGGAGGGTGGGACCGGTATCGAGCCCTGCGTCGATTTGCATGGTGGTGAGCCCGGTTCGGCTTTCGCCATTCACGATGGCCCAGTTGATGGGAGCGGCGCCACGGTATTTCGGCAGGAGCGAAGCGTGGAGATTGATCCAGCCGAGGCGCGGAGCGTCGAGCAGGCGCTGCGGAATAATCTGGCCGTAGGCGATGATGACAACGGCATCGGGCGTGAG
>JAGWRH010000441.1 GCA_028876695.1 Acidobacteriota bacterium
CGTTCGGCAAGGCGGCGGCGCCGGACGATGTCGCGGGCGCGATTTTCGCCATGAGGCGTGAGCGCCACTTTGCTGCTCCGCAATTCCAGCAGACCGAGCGTCTTGAGACGCGCAACCACCGCAGCGGGGTCGCGCACGTCGAATTGGCGCACGCGATCCAGTTCGGGCGATTGCCCCTCTTCGCCGGCGATCCAGACCTGCTCGAGCAAGTGGTCGAACTGCGCTTCGTCTTCGGGCGAAAGTTCCGCGATGCGGACGAGCCTGCCGTGGGCTAATTCGATGCGGCGGTCGGCGAGCTGCCCGAGTTGCGCGGAGTGCGTGACCATGAGAATGGTGTGACCTTCCGAATGCAATTCGCGCAGCAGATTTACAATGATGCTCTCGTTGAGTTCGTCCAGATTGCCCGTCGGCTCATCGGCGAGGATCAATTTGGGATGATTGATCAAGGCTCGCGCCACAGCCACGCGCTGTTGCTCGCCGCCCGAAAGCTGCGCCGGCAGATGCTGGAGCCGGTCGCCCAGCCCGACGTTCTGGAGCGCCTGGCGCGCCTCAGCTTCGTCCGTCGTGCTGTGGAAATATTGCGCCAGCATCACGTTCTCGATAGCGGTGAGATACGGCACGAGATGAAACTGCTGAAAGATGAATCCGATTTTCTCGGCGCGAAATCGCGTCAAACCGCTTTCGTCGAGCAGCGCCACGTCCGTGCCACCGACGAGCGCGCGGCCTGAGGTTGGCGTATCAAGTCCGCCGAGAATATTAATCAGCGTCGTTTTGCCGGAACCGGAAGGCCCCATGATGGCGATCCATTCGCCCTCTTCCACGCTGAACGTGACGCCATCGAGCGCGCACACATTGCCATAGTCCTTCCGCAAATCTTCAGTTTGGACGACTTCGGCCATCTACTCTCCTCGCAAAATTAGCGCGGGCTTTACACGGCCCAGGAGACGCAAAGGCAACGCTCCGGTCATGGCAACAATGGTCATGAGCGCAATCGTAGCCGGAAAAACTTCCCATCGGGTGGCGATGGACGCGCCGAACACGCGTTCGCCGATCCATTGCGCCAGCGCCACGCCGATCGCGCAGCCGATCGCGCCGCCCGATGCGCCGAGCACACCCACTTCCGCGACAAACAGCGCCACGATGCGTTCGATCGATCCGCCGAGCGCCTTCATCAGGCCCACATCCTCGCGGCGCTCCATCGCCAGAGCCGCCATGGTGGCAAGCACGCACAGCGCCGTCAGCACGAGAATCAAAATCACCATCGAGCCGACAAGCAGGCGCGTGCGCTTCAAAAGATTCGCTTCCGCCTGGGTAGCTTGCGGAATCGGGCGCACATCATAGCCCGGTAGGGCGCTCGACAGCCGCCCGGCGAACGCGGAAATCTCCGGGGCGTCGCCCTTGGCGCGGAGTTGCTCGAACTGGACACGGCCTGGCAGCCCAGCCAATCGCTGAACAGTCGCGAGCGGCGCGAGCACCTGATCATCCTCGGCGCTCCCCGAGTCGAGAACGGCATCGACCTGCAATCTCGACGCGCGGTTTAGATATTTGATTTCGAATTGCGCTCCCGGTTTCAGATTCATCCGCTGCGCGACATTGCGGCCAACGATGCATCCGCCTTTTAGCTCGGCGCCTTCCAGCTTCCACGATGGATTCAGTTCGCGCGCCTCCTGCAATTCAGTTCCCGCGACCATCACCGGCGCGTCGCCCACCCGCGCCACAATGTACAGATACGGCGCCGAACCGACCATCGCAGCCGGCGGAACCTTGGCGAGCACGGCCGCAAGAGTCGTTTCATCCATCAATGCCGCGGCCGAGGCGCCTGCGTCTTCCGTTTGGATTCCGCCGCGCGGCGCAATCAGCAAATTGGGGCCGAGCGCGCGAAATTCCTGCGCCAATTTGCCGCCGATATCGAACTCCACGTTCAGTAGAGCCGAAATAACCGTGGCGCCGCTGATCACCGCGACCAAGGCGATCGCAAGCCGGCCTCGATTCCCGCGCAGCAGGCTCCAAAGCAGACGTCCGAACATCATTCGCCCTTTAGAATGGGCGCGGGATCGAGACGCGCAGCGCGCCGCAAGGGAACCAGACTACCGATCACCGCGACAATTGCGGCAATACCGAGGACGATCGGAAGAAGCAAGACGTTTACGGGCGCCGGCGAGCCGAAGACGCTTTCCCCGAGAGCTCGCGCCAGCACCACGCCGCAAACGTAACCGATCGCGCCTCCAATCAGCGCCAGCATGAGTTGCTCCGCCAGGAAAATTCCGGAGACCAGCGAGTTCGATGCTCCGATCGCCTTCATGATTCCGATCTCGACCCTGCGCTCGAGCACGGTGGCGGCGGAAGTGGCTGCCACGGCGAGAATCGCCGCGGCCAGCGCTGCCAGCGTGACGATCCAAAGTAACGTGCTGATCCGCGAGAGTACGCGGCCTTCGGTATCCGCCACGCGCCGAATTGTCCGGACTTCCGTGCCGGGAAGCGCTTGCGTGATCTGCAGGGTGATGGACGAAACATACGGTGAGCAGTACCACCGGTCGTATTCCGTTTCGTTCATCGTCTTTGGATCCCGCCTGGCAAAGGCATCGGCCGGCTTGGTGAGAGCGCTCACAAACAGCTCGCGAAACTGTCCGCTGTGCCCGGCAAGCTGCTGCGCGAGGGCAAGCGGCGCGAGCACGGCATTGTCTTCGGCGCCGCCAGTAGCAACGATTCCCGTCACCGCGAGTGTGATCGGATGCGCGGGAGCACCGCCGGCCTCTGCCCGGCCGGCGATCTCGATGCTTTGTCCGGGCGCGATTCCGCCCGGATAATTCGCGGCGAGCGTTGCTCCAATGACGCATTCTTTCGCGTCATCATCGAACCACCGGCCCTGGACCTTCCACCAGGGATGCGTCGAGCGCACGCCGGTCTGGAAAGCGCTACCGTCGGGCACGGGCACGTTGTGTTCGAACCATGTACCGATCAGCGTGGTGTGGATCTGGTTTCGGCCCTCGATCGTGGCGGGCACATCGAGAAACGGCGCGAACCCAAGGATATTGTGCCGCCAGAAAATCATTTTGAGCTTGCCGAGGTCGGAGACGTTCAGATACGCGCCCTCATTCACCGGACGATAGTCGACGCCGCCGATCTGCAACGGCAGCGTATCCGCTTGCGGAGTGACCAGGAGATTGGCGCCGAGGCTGCGGAACTCATGCGCCATGCGATCACCCACTTCGAGCGCCACGCTGAGCGTCGCCGTGGCGACGGCAATCCCAAGCGCGAGCGCCGCCGCCGTCAATATTTTGCGGCGAGGATTCCGCACGAACGATTCCTTGACCAGACGGGCGAACATGGCCTTAAGAGTGGACCTTCGACGCCGCGGACTCGAGCGCAGACAGATCAATGACTACGTTATCGCCTTGCACATCCGACTTCACCGGAACCGGGTTGCAGCCGCCTTTTTCGCCAATCGAGGGGATGTAAATGGCCGAGCCGCAGTTGCGGCAAACGACATTCTGGCCGTCCTGGCGGTAGCCCGCCCAGCCGCAGATCTGGCACGCGTCCAGCGCGACGACATATCCGCCGCCGCTCTCATGGATAATGAAAAACCGGATCGCGGCGTTATTCACAGCCGCGGTGTAGAAATGCATTTGCGCATCGCGCAAATCCGCCACCGGCACGCGAACTACGCCGTTTTCGGCGCGGAGAATTTCCGCGGGAGATTGCGCGTTGGTGACGCGCGCGTACGCGAATTCGGCCGCCAGCGAAATGATCACCACCGCGCATATGCTCGCGGCAGCAAAGCTCCAGCGGCGCTGCTTCTTAAATTCCCATTCCACCTTGCGACGTTCCGCGGAGTTCAATTGCGAGTCCGCGGCCGGACGGCGCGCGCCGAACCACTCGCGCAGGACCACCAGTGCCGCGGCCCCGAGGATCACGGCGAAAAAGAACACTTCGTTGCGAACGATCGGGCCAATGGTCGCCATTTCCATTTTGCTGGACCAGATCCACTGAGCCTCACTCAGTTCGTGAAGGCCAGTAAGCCCCAATTGAAACGCGACCACCATCAAGATGATGCTGGTTGCCCGGAAAAACCGGTGAAGGGGAATGCGCAGCGTTCCCTGGAAGAAAAAGTATCCGACGGCGACGGCGAGCGCGATGCCAAGTATCGTGCCGATCCAGACCTGCAAGCCTTGCGTCGACAATTCGACAGCGCGCAGAATGAGCACCAGCTCCGCGCCTTCGCGCACGACCATAAAAAAAACAAATGCCCCGATGCCCCAGCCTGCCGCCCTCGTGCTCCTGGCGGCATAGCCTTCCACGCGCTGCTCGATTTCCATCCGCAGGCTCTGCGCAACACGATTCATCCAGATGATCACGCTGACCACGAACGCGGCGGCGACCAGCATCAGGACGCCTTCAAATCCATCTTCGCTGATGCGCAATTCCTGGAGGCCTATTGCCGCAGCGACGCTAGCTAGAACCGCAAGGAACACGCCGATCCACGCGTAGCGTTTGAGCGCGCCGCGCCCGCTGCGGTCCAGATACACCAGCACGATGCCGACGACAAGGGCGGCTTCGACACCTTCGCGTAGCGCGACAAGGAGCGCTGAAATCATTCGGACCTAGTTGATAAATTCTTTCAACTACGAGACCAGTTTACAGCAATAGGCATCCCAAGTTCAATCTCTTCAACCTACGGTCATCTGAGTAGCCTGACGAACGCACCCGGGCGGTGCTGGAGCCGCTTGCGTAGAAAGTCCGCGAACTGCCTCGCGCGCGACGACAAAGCCTGTAGAATAAGCATCTCACGTTTCCTATGCACGATGTGCGAATTATGCGACGCAGGCTGAACTCCGCGCGTTTCGCGGGCGCTCTGCTCCTCGCTTTCTGGTGGCTGGCTGCGCAGGCCCGGTGCACCCGCGCCCAATCGCCTTCCAATTCGCAGTCAGCGGCTGCGGTCCCAGAAGCAAGCCTTGCACCCGCAGCCAGACCCGACCCCAAACGAGCCAAGGATGCGTACCGCCGCGCGTTGCGTGCCGAGCAGGTGCAGGACTGGCAAACCGCCTACGACGAATACGCCGCAGCCGTCAGTCTGGCGCCGAACGACCGCGAGTATTTCCTGATGCGCGAGATGGCCAAGAGCCGGCTGGTTCAAATCAAAGTGAACACCGCCGAACGTGACGCCGTCAACGGGCGAGTCGATGAGGCCTTACGGGAACTGCGGGAAGCGAGTTATCTCGATCCGCTGAACGGCACGGTGCGCGCCCGAATTGCCGAGCTTATGATCGCGAAGCCTTCGCCAATCGAGCAGCAGGAAGAACGCGGCCTGGCGGGGGAAGTGCGGCTGCAATACCAGTCCGGACAACGAAATTTCAATTATCGCGGCGATACCAAAGGCGCGTATGAGGAGCTCGCGCGGCAATTTGGAGTGGACGTGGCCTTCGACGTTGACATGGTGACGCGCCAGGTTCGTTTCCAGGTGACCGGCGTTGATTTCCTAACGGCTGCCCGTCTGCTGGGAAACGCGACCGGAACATTCTGGCGCCCGCTTGCACCGCACCTGTTTTTCGTGACAGACGATACAGCGCAAAAGCGCCGTGATTACGAACCGTCGCTCGTGAGAACCGTTATCCTTCCCGCATCGGAGACCGCGGATGATGTCACGGAGATGTTCCGCGTTGTGCGAGAAATCAGCGGCGTGACACGGTCGAGCCTTGAAACGGGAAGCCGCACGATCACTCTTCGAGCCGACCCGCAAGGAATCGCGGTGGCATCCCAACTGATCCGCGATCTGGAGCAGCCCGCCGGCGAACTGATTCTGGAGTTCGAAATCCTGCAGGTGGACCGCAATTACGCGCGCGATTTGGGCATCGTGCCGCCGCAATCTTCCCGCGTATTCTCGCTCAGTCCGCAGCAGATTCAGGCGGTCGAAGCGGGCGGAAGCTCTCTGGTCAATGTGATCAACCAGATTTTCGGCCTGCCGTCCTCCGTATCGGGCCTCTCGCCGTCGCAGATTGCGTCGCTGCTGGGCTCGGGACAGCTGGGAATTGGATCGCTCATTCCTCCACTGGCGGCGTTCGGCGGAGGAGACACGACTTTTCTCGCGACCATGCCTGGCGCCACGGCGAACTTCTCCGAAATGCTCTCGCTGGTGAAGCGTGGGCAGCGCGTCCTGCTTCGCGCCCAGGATGACCAGGCGGCCAGCTTTTTCGTCGGCGATCGCATTCCGGTTTCCCTCGCCACGTTCGCCTCAAGCATTGCGGGCACTGGAGCCACGGTACCGGGCCTAAACTCCGCGACTTTCCCAACCACGAATTATGCCGCCGGCAAGTCGCCCTCGGCCATTGTGGCGGCCAATTTCCACGATGCTGTGCCGAGTACCGCCACCGACCTGGCCGTGGCCAACGAAGCGGACGGCACCATCTCGATCCTGAGCGGCAATGGCGATGGCACGTTCAAACCAGCGGCTACGGTGCAATTGCCGGCCGGATTCCAGCCAACCGCTCTGGCGGCTGCCGATTTCAATGGCGATGGACACCAGGACCTGGTCGTAACAGGCTCCGCTACGGGCGGCACCGGCGGGACCGCGCTGATCCTTCTGGGCGACGGGACTGGCGCGTTTCAACTCAGCAGCAGCGCGCCAACAGGGAATGTGCCGGTCGCGCTCGCGGTGGCCGCGTTCAATTCGAAAGTGCCTGGCCTGGATGTGGCGGTATCGAATCAAGCGGATAATTCGGTCTCGATTTTCCACGTCAACTCGAATGGGACGTTCAGCACCGCGGCGCCCGGTTTGCTTCGACTTCCGGCCGGCTACACTCCCGCGGGGCTGGCGACCGGCGCGCTCACCGGGAGCGGCAACATTGATTTGGTGGTCGCCGACCAGGGCAACGACACGGTTTCAGTTTTTCTCGGAAATGGCGACGGTACGTTCCGAACGCCAGCGGCCAATTATGGAACGGGGAACTCGCCCGCGTTTGTAGCCATGGACGATTTCAACGGCGACGGAATCCTTGACCTTGCAATCGCAAATAGCGGCGCGCCTACCTCCGCGAATACGGGGAACACCGTCACAATCCTTCTCGGGCAACCGGACATCAACAATTCCAAGGTGGGCAACGGCACGTTCGCCCCTGGGACCATTCGCGATTTCCCGGCGGGCGACCGTCCTGCTTCAATCGTCGTGGGCGATTTCAATGTTGACGGAATGAATGATTTAGCCGTGGCCGATCAGAACGACAACGCAGTCTCCGTCCTGCTGAACCTTGGAAAGGGACTCTTCGGCCCCAATTTCGAACTGCCCGTGGGCCAGGCACCGGTTTCGATCGCCTCCGGCGATTTCAATGGAGACGGCAAGAGCGACGTAGCGACCGCGAATCACAACTCCAATGACGCGACAGTGATATTGAATTCCTCCAGCTTCACGGGCGCAAGCAACCCGCTTCCGAACAGTATTTTCCCCGGAGTCGAATACCTCGATATCGGCATGAAGATCAAGGCCACGCCGCGAATCCATCCGAATGGCGACGTCACCTTGCAACTGAATTTCGAAAACAGCAGTCTGGCCGGACAAAGCATCAACGCGATACCGGTGATCAGTAATCAGTCGGTGGACCAAACCGTTCGCGTGCGGGAGGGCCGCACGGCAGTGCTAGCGGGATTCCTGCAAACGCAGACCACAAACGGGCTCAATGGCCTGCCGGGACTTGGCCAATTGCCCGGGATTCAGTGGCTTTCCTCGGATCAGAACGCGCAGAGCCAGGAGACGGAGCTGCTCATTTTGGTCACGCCGCGAATGGTCCGCTTCACGCACCGCCAAGACCAGGTAATTTATGCGGGGCAGGGATCACCGGAGGGCGGGACGATAGGATTTACGCGCGGCGGCTTCGCGCCCGGTGAAGCGTTCCCTCCACCGCCGCAGCCAGTCCCGAACCCTCCGGCGCCCATGCGCCCGTAAGTGCGCCGCCAGGTTTCCCATCAATCGCCGGGAATTCCACGTCGTCGCCGGTCTACGGCGCCGAGTCGAGAACCAATATTGGCTGGTAGGTACGAGGCACGATGGGCTCGGCGATCGCAATCAGCCGGCCCTGCTGATTGAAAACCCTCAGTCGAGCCGGCTTCCACTCATCGGAATCGATCCGTGCGGGAGTGCATTGCGCCGCGGCCGTCTGGCCGGGCTGAATTTGCGCCAAGGGCAAATTGAATTTCGCGCCGTGCCGGATGCGTTTTTCCAGAACGGGCAACACCACTGCGCGGGGGAGATCCGGCAGCAAGCTTTCGAGCGGAATCACTCGCGACGCAAGCCGGCCTGTTTTCGCGTCGCTCGCCAGTTCCTCGAGCGAGATCGCCTGATCGATCGTAAACTCGCCGACTGCGGTGCGCGCGATTTCCACCAGATGAGCGCCGGCCCCATGCAGCTTGCCCAGGTCGTGCGCCAAGGCGCGAATATACGTGCCGGCGCCGCATTCCACAGTGAATCGCGCGACCGACGCTTCGACTCCGGTGATCCGAAAGTCGTACACGTCCACTTCCACTGGTTTGAGTTCCACCAGCTTGTGCTTGCGCGCGAGTTGATGCGCGGGGCGGCCGTGGATTTTCTTGGCCGAGAATGCCGGCGGAATTTGCTGAATCTTCCCGACAAAACGCGACGCCAACTCCTTCAGTTGCGCGGCATCAAGCACAGGAGCGGAATCCGCCGAAGCCGGTTCGCCATCCGCGTCATACGTATCCGTAGCGAAGCCGAATCGTGCAGCGCAGGTGTAACGCTTCCGCCGCCCTGAATAAAAACGTGCCAGGCGCGTGGCACGACCCAGCGCGAGCACCAGCACTCCGGTCGCCAGCGGATCGAGCGTGCCGAAATGACCGATATGGCGGAACCCGACAATGCGCCGCACGGCTTCGACCACGTCGTGAGACGTTTTCCCGCGCGGCTTATCGATCACTAGAATTCCGTCGACGGGCGGCGGCTGTGGGATGCGTGGCATCAGGTTTGCGGCACCGCGGCTACCGCGTGGCCCGCGCGAAGAGCACCGGGAAGCCGCGGTTGCGAAGCGCCTTCACGATTTTGCCGGCCGATGAACCTTTTGCAAGAGCTCGTCGATATGGTGGCCGTACTCTTCCGACTCATCGAGCGCAAACAGCACTTCCGGCGCGCGGCGAAGCCGCAGCCGCTCCACCAGTTCATGCCGGACGTATCCAGACGCGGCTTTCAATCCGGCGAGCGCCGCTTCGCGCTCCGCCTTTCCGGCCTGCAGTTGCACATACACGCGCACGGCGCGCATGTCCGGCCGGAGCCTTACCTCCGTGACGTTTACCGGCACGGCGAGCCGCGGATCTTTCAGCTCGCCCGCGAGCATCAGACTCACTTCGGTGCGAATTTCCTCCGCCACTCGTTCCACGCGATGTCCGCCGGCGCTCATGCCTCGTCCTCGAAAAACTCGATCTCCTGGGAAAGCAGGTCGCGCCCCAGCACGCGCTCCGATTCTTCGGCAATCGCCTGCAGCGATTCCTGAAGATGCTTGCCGTCGCCGGAAATGGTTACGACGCCCACACGCGCGCGCTGCCAGAGATCCTGGTGATCCAGTTCAGCCACGGCAACGTTGAAATGAGCGCGCAAGCGATCCTTCAGGCTGCGCACGACCTGCCGTTTGTCTTTTAGCGACCGCGCATCGGGAATGTAAATTTCCAGGGTGAGAAGGCCGATCGGCATTTCCGCCCCCGTCGATTTCCCGGGAGTTCATCAGCGCGCCATGCTGCAATTCCGCGGGCCGCAGCGGGCGCGTTCAGTTTAGCGAGCGCTCTCTCCCGCCAGTACCTCTGGGGCCGCCGTTTTTTCCACCTTGAAGCATTCCAGGATGTCGCCCACTTTCACGTCGTTGAAATTCGAGATGCCCGCGCCGCATTCGAAGCCCGCGCGCACCTCATTAACGTCCTCTTTGAATCTCCGCAATGAGATCACGCGGCCGGTATAGATCACGACATTGTCCCGAAGAACGCGAACGTCGGCATCGCGTTTCAGGATGCCGTCCTGCACCGAGCAGCCGGCGATCATGCCGATGCCCTTGACGCGGAATGTGTCGCGCACCTCCGCGCGGCCCAGGAAAGTTTCCTTCACCACCGGCGCAAGCAAGCCCACGACGGCCTTCTTCAGCTCGTCAAGCAATTCGTAGATGATCGTGTGCAAGCGGATGTCCACGCCCTCGCGCTGCGCCAAATCGGAAGCCTTGCGCTCGGGGCGGACGTTAAAGGCGACGATGATGGCATTCGATGCGGATGCCAGGATCACGTCCGACTCGGTGACTGCGCCGACGCTCGCTTGAATCACTTTGAGCTTCACGTCGTCCGTCGAGATCTTCGGCAGCATCTCGCTCAGCACTTCCACCGAGCCTTGCACGTCGGCCTTGATCACCACTGGAAGTTCCTTCACCTCGCCGGCGCGCAATTGCTCGTGCAACTGATCGAGCGTGAGCCGGCCGGAAGCAGTCTTGGCCAGCGACGCTTCGCGCTGCTTGGATTGCCGGTACTCCACGATATGACGCGCTTTCGCTTCGTCCGCCACCTGGAATTGATCGCCCGCTTCGGGCACGCCCTGCAGCCCCAAAACTTCCACCGGCGTAGCTGGAGCAGCCTGTTTAATAGCGCGGCCGCGGTCGTCAAACATCGCCCGGACTTTCCCGTACACCGCACCGACGATAAACACGTCGCCCACGTGCAAAGTACCGTTTTGCACCAACACCGTGGCAACCGGCCCGCGGCCCTTATCAACGCGCGACTCGAGCACCGTGCCGCTTGCGGGCGCCTCGGGGTCGGCCTTCAGCTCGCGCAAATCGGCCACGAGCAGAATCATCTCGAGCAGGCGTTCCAGATTCTTTTTCGTTCTCGCCGAAACCTCCACCATCACCGTTTCGCCGCCCCAGTCTTCGGGCATCAGACCGCGGTCGGCCAGTTGGCGCTTCACGCGCTCCGGCTGCGCTTCTGGTTTATCGATCTTGTTTACGGCGACCACGATCGGGACGCCCGCGGCTTTAGCATGCGCGATAGCTTCTTCGGTTTGAGGCATCACGCCGTCATCGGCAGCGACCACAAGAACTACAATATCTGTGACCTTCGCGCCGCGCGCACGCATGCGCGTGAACGCCTCATGGCCCGGCGTGTCGATGAACACGATTCGGCGCTCGCCGACATGCGCCTCGGACGCACCGATGTGCTGCGTAATACCTCCCGCTTCGCCGGCGGCTACTTCGCTTTCGCGGATCGCGTCGAGCAGGCTGGTCTTGCCGTGATCGACGTGCCCCATCACCGTGACTACGGGGGCGCGCGGCTGCAAATTGCCGGTTCGCTCTTCGCGAACCTTTTCTTCCTCGACCAGTTGTTCCTCGAACGTGACCACTTTCACGATGCCATTAAACGATTCGGCCAGGCTGGTTGCCGTGGCCACGTCCAGAGCCTGGTTGATGCTGGCGAACATGCCGCGATCGAGCAGGGTTTTCAGCAAATCCTTGGCGCGAATGTCGAGCTTCTCCGCTAGCTCACGGATGGTGATCCCCTCGGTGACGGTCACTTCACGCGGTTCACGCTGGACCGGAGCGACAGGCTCAGCCTGAGCTACACCGCGTGCGCCCGCCGCGCCCGGACGCGTACGCACCGGGTGCAATCGGCGTTCGCCTTCGGCAAACCGCTTCTCGATTAACGGCCGGCCGCGAGTTGCCGCAGGAGGCTTGCGCGCATAGAGCGGCTTCCCCGGTTCGGCCTTGGGAATTCCCGCTACGCCGCCAGGTCCTCCTGGACGTGGCCCGCCCGGACGTGGTCCTCCGGGTCGCGGTCCCATGGGAGCTTGACCTGGCCGCGGAGCACCGGGTCGCGGCGAGAAGCCGGGACGCGGCGGTCCGCTCGGACGCTGGCCGGGGGACCCAGGAGCCGCGGCTGGGCGCATCGTTTGGGGCGCTCCAGGGCGGCTTTGTAGCGGCTGGCCGGGCCGCAATGGAGGCCGCTGTCCAGCCGGTGGCGGGCCACCTGCCGGCCGTGGCGAAATGGTGCCAGGTTTCGCTGGCGCGACGCCCGGGCGTTGCGCGGGCTGGCCCGCTTGCGGAGCCGTCACGGCTGGCGCGGCAGCCATCGGGCGCTGCTGCGCGGGAGCGGTGGGCGCCGTCGGCGCTGCTGGCGGTCTAGTGGCAGATGGGGCCGCTGGTTTCGGAGCTGCCGTCGGATGCACAGCTGGGGTGCCTGGTCTTGCAGCTGCCGGCTGCGGGGCAGGTGGCGCGGACGCGGCAGCCGGGGTAGTAGCGGGGCGCGAAGGCACCGTGACCGGCGTAGGCCGCACGCCGGGCGCCGGAGCACTCGGCGCAGGGATCGCAGCAGTCCTAACCGGAGCAGCGGGAGCCAATGGCGCGGCCGGACGAGCGGTAGCCGCTGGCGGGGCGGGCGCGGTCGATGCAGGTTTCGCCGGTCTCTTGGCGGCAGCCTTCGCCGCTTCCGCTTCAGCTTCCTGTCCGGCCAGTTGCCGGAAGTGCTTGCGAGCAAGCTCAGCGTGCTCCAAGTCGAGGGAGCTCGAGTGAGTCTTCTTCTCCGTAACACCGATTTCCGGAAGATACTCAATCAGTACCTTCGCCTTGATTTCGAGCTCGCGAGCGAGCTCGTTAATCCGGATTTGATTGGAATCTGTCATTCGATCCTTAACTTCTGAAAATTTTCATGCGACGCGATGATCGCTGTCGCCGCTACTGTTCCGCGTCCTCCGAAGCAGAGGGCTCTTCCGCCTCGGGCACTTCAGCGGCATGCTGCTCTTCGCCAGCCGGCGTTTCTACCTCGCCGCTTGACCCGCTCTGAGCGGGCCCGGGGCCCTCGGTCTCGCCCGCCGCTGTATCTTCCGAGGTTCCGGATGATTCCGAAGATCCCGCTGGCACTTCTGCTTCGCCAGTCTCCACGGCGGAAGCCTGCTCGGGCGCAGCCGCTGCCTGCGCGTCCAGCGCCTCGAAATAAGCCGCTACAGACTGGTGAATCTTCTCCACCATTTTCTCACCGATACCGGGAATTTCAACGAGCTGCTCAGGGGTCATGTCCGCGAGCTTTTCGATTGAAGTAATCCCAGCCGCCTCGAGCTTTTCGATCGTCTTCGGCCCTACGCCGGCCAGTTCAGTGAGCGCGGTGCCAGGCGACGTGAGCGCGGTCATCTGCGCTTCAATCTCGCGCCGCTTTTCCTCCTCGCTCTTGATGTCAATATTCCAGCCAATCAGCTTGCTGGCCAGGCGGACGTTCTGCCCCTTCTTCCCGATCGCCAG
>JAGWRH010000442.1 GCA_028876695.1 Acidobacteriota bacterium
GATCCGCTGGCGTTCGCCACGGCGGCGCTGGCGGCTCGTTCTCGGGGAGCGCGCGCGTTGGCGCAAGACCTGCTGGGCGCGGCGCAGATGGCCATTGAAAATCTGATCGAGCGTTACGTCCGGCCCGAGCAGGTGAAGGGACGCCGCCGCATGCCGTACAGCTACCACCGCCGCACCATTTATTTGTAATCGGCGCGAAAGCTACTTCGCCACCACGTCGAGCGTGACCGAAAACGACCGCGAGGCATTTAGCGAATTTCCGCCGGCATCCAGAGCATTGCCGAGAATGGTCAAGTTCGTCACGGCGGATTGCGTGGCCGTCGTCGCCGCGGCCGAGTGATGACGGCAGCCGGTCAAAATCGCCGCGGCCATTCCGGCGCACGCGAGCACCAGAGGCAGGCGCCGGCGCGATCGCAAGTCTGGCAAAGCGAATCCCACGATTAAAAATCCGAGTGCGGCAATCGCAGACACAATCCAGAGAGCAGGGAAGAGGGGCGACGCTCGGCTCACGGCTGCTCCGGCGGCCGGCGGTGTTCGCTGGCCTGGCATGGGCGGGCGCATCAGCGCGGAAATCGATGGCCCGTAAGACGAGCATCCGCTTGTCGGAACCGGGGCAATCACGGTCGCAGACGACGTGACCACGCTCACCTTCACGCTGACGGGAGTGCCGGGCGTGATCGCCGCCGGACACGGCGTAACGACGCAACTGGTGTTGTCCGGCAGATTCGTGGGGCAAACGAATGTCACCTGCTCGCCGTTCATGCCCAGGACGTTGTCGGGCGTCAGTGTCGCGTTGAATGTGGCCGTGCCGCCGGCGATCACCGAAACTTCCGTCGGCAACTGCGTGGCGATGCTGTAGTCGTCGCCGTATCCGGCAAGATTGAGATCGGCCACGTCGCCCTGCGCGTCGTTTACCGCGATTACGCCCTGGCGCAGCCCGGATTTCGTTGGCGTAAACGTGATGCTGACGTTGCAGCTCGCGCCTGCCGCGAGCGTGGCCGCGCACGAAGAATTCTGCACCGTGAAATCGGCGGCGGTCGCGCCCGGAGGGATCACCGAGTTTTTCGGCACGCTCAGCCCGGTAATCTGCGCACCCGAGGTGTTCGTCAGCGAATAGACGCTGGTGGCGGAAATTCCGCCCGAAGGCAGATTGCAGAACTGAAACGTTTGCGCGGCCGAACAAGTCTGAACCGCGCCCGATGACACAAACCCGATCCCGCCGGCCGCCTCTCCCGAAAGCAAAAGAGCGGCGGAATCGCCGGCCGAGTCGGTGGCCTTGAGCGCGGCCGCGCGCGTACCCTTCGCGCTCGGCGTGAATGTTACGCCGATCGTGCAGCTCTGGCCCGCCGCCAGCGCGCCGCACGTATTGTTGCTGAGCGCGAAGTCGCCGCTCGCGAATTCAGACTCGAGGCCGGGAATCGCCGCGGTGGCGATCGTGATTCCGGCGGCGCCGTTCGGCCCGGCCGTTAACGTCAACGTCTCCGTTCCGCCGCTTCCGCCGCCAACCGCGGTCTGGCAGAAGGGGAACGCGTTGTCTCGCAGGCTCGCCGTTCCGCAGGCGAGAAGCGCGGGCGGGGCGAACGCCAGATTATTTCCGGCGCCCTCGATGTTGATCGCAAGCGAGTCGCCCTGCGCGTCCGTCACACCGATGGCCGCTTGCCGCAAGCCGGCGGCCGTGGGACTGAATGCCACGCTGATTTGGCATCCCTGGTTCGCAGCCAGGTTTCCCGAGCACGTTCCGCCGGCAATCGCGAAATCGCCCGCCGCGAAATTCGCGGAGAGTCCGGGAATCGCAGCCAGCGAGACGGACACGTTCGTTACCGCCGCGGTATTCAGCACGCTGAAAACCGCCGGGCTGCTGGACGTTCCAGGAGCCTGATCGCAGAAGGTGGCTGCCGGCCCGAGCGCGCAACCGGCGAAAACGGCGGGGCCCGCGCTTTTCAGATTGCCGGCGCCGGGCGACGCCGCCTCCGCGGCCCACGCCGTCTTGAACGCAGCGAACATTCGATGCGCGGAGCGTTCCCGGATCGCTGCAAACGCGGAAAAAAGCAATATCGCTCCAAGCGACACCGATAGCACTCGGCGCACTCACGTCTCCTTTTTGCCTAGCAAATTACCCGCATTGGATTCGAACCCAGGCGCTGGGGTTGTTCCAGGGAGCCAAGCCCCGGGGTTCATCGCGCTCCGGCGGGAGTTCGTGATCATAGCAAAAGGGAAGTCGTCTGTGGCCAACGATTCGCCGCCTGAGAACGCCGGCGCCGGGGGCGCGGCTTCGCGTTGATTCTCGCGAGCGCAGCCGAGGCCGCAACAACAATCACTTTTCGAGGAGGAACGATGGCACTCACTTTCACGCTTGTGGACACGTGGGACGACGGCAAGCGCATTCACGTATCCGGCACGGTAGCAGCTTCGGGAAACTATTCGACCGGCGGAGATACGCTCGACCTTTCGCAGTTTCCGGTGATCGGTTCGACGCAGGCGCCCGTTCAAGGCACCGCCTGGATGGATGGTCTCGCCGGATATGATTACGTCTTCACGCCCGGCGCGGCGCAAAGCACCGGCAAAGTAAAAATCTTTCAGCAGGGAAGCGGCGCCGGCGCATTTCCGGAGCTTGCCGCCGGAGCGTATCCCGCCGCCATCGCTACCGACACGATCACCTTCTATGGAATTTTCAAGAAGCTGCAGTAGCGGCAGTCAGGAATTGTCGATCGATACATCCGCGAACCTGCGAAAACCTCGATCGAAGGTCGCCACCGGAACCTTCGCAGCGGATGCGGCCGCCGCGAGAACGCAATCGACGAAGTGCAGCGTGGAATCCCTATATCGGCCCAAGGCGTCGAGATAGATCGGCGCCTGATCGGTCTGGACGCCGGGGCTGGAAATGAGCAGGCCAAGAGCCGCGGCAATCCGCGCTCGCTTGAACTTGTAAAACGACTCCAGCACGAACACGCACTCCGCCAAGACGACCGGCAGCAGAATGATCGTCACTCCGCCGCGGTCGGATGCTTCGAATCGATTCCTGGCAATCCTGCCGTGCGCGGCTTGATCCTGCACCAGGTGGCGAACGATTAAGTTCGTGTCAATCAGCCTTTTCGGACTCACTTGGCACTCGCGCGCCGGCGTGCAGCCGCTGCCGCGGCTTTGCGGATCCGGGCGAACGAAAGACCTTTGCCTTTTTTGCTGGATAGGACGCCCGCCAGCGCGCCGGCCCCGTGATGCACGCGAATCGTGGCGCAAGTGCCCTCGATTCCATACTCCAGCCGATCGCCCGGCTTAATTCGAAGCGCCTTCCGAATCTGGCGGGGTATCGTCGTCTGACCTTTTTTCGTAACCGTGGAATGCATCGTCGTAATCCTTACTTTTGTAAAGTCTCCTTACTCGATTATTGTCGCCTGTATTTTAGCGGCCTGCAAGGAATCTTCAACATCTCATGTCGATTGAAACATTTTCGCCTTTGCCGCTCAACGTTTTCGGTTCCTGGATCACGCTGCTCGATCCCTCGGACGCGCCTCCGGGCATGTCCCCGAATCTCGCCGACGTCGACTTTTTCCCGGGAGGCGTGCGCACGCGGCCCGGGCTCGTCAGCGAAATGACGGGGATCGGCGGAACGCCGCAGATCAATGGTTTGAAGTCCTACATCAACACCAACCTGCAGCCGCTGCTGCTGGCGCTCGATTCGCTCGGCAACCTGTACGAGGAAAACTCGCCGGGCGTGCTGAGCCTGCTTGTCGCAGGCCTGAAGCCGAACTTGTATTTCGCGTCGGCCACGCACTTTGGCCGCGAATACATGGCGCTCGGCGACGGCCTGCTCGGCCAGGATCTTCCGCGCCAGTTCGATGGCGTGCACTTCGACCGCGTCAGCCAGTCCGGCCCCGGCGAAGGCCCCGCCGTTGCGGACTCAAGCACTGCCGGGAGCGTTTCGCCTGGCGTGCATCAGGTGGCGGTGGTGTTCGTCACGCGGCAGGGCTATTGGACGGCGCCTTCGCCCCCTGTGTCGTGGACGGCCGCGGGAAATCTGAAAGTGAGCGTGACGAATATTCCCACCGGCCCGTCGAACGTGGTGCAGCGGCTTCTGGCGTTCACCGCTTCCGGCGGCGCGAGTTTTTATCACGTGCCCGCCTCGATGGCGATCAACGACAACACCACTACGTCGCTGACCGTCGATTTTTCCGACACGATTTTGCTTTCCGGCACGAGCTTGGATTACCTGTTCGCGCAGGTGGAGCTGCCCGCGCAACTCGGCACCGTGGCGTACGCCGAGCGGATTTTTTGGTGGGGCGAGCGCGCCAACCTGGACAACTGGCGCAATCTCTCGTTCGACGGCGGATGGGACGCGTCCGGCAACGGCCGGCCTCTCGGCTGACAGCGCGATTCGTCGTTTGGCCCGGGCGGCAGCCGCGAAGCGAGCGACGTGGTGTGGGGCGATTCGTATCGCATCACCGCTGACGGAGTCACCGCCAGCCGCGGCATGATCGAGCAATCGGCCATCGCGGACGCGGCCGGCAATCCGCTTTGCGTGAAGAATACGGACTACTCCGTGCGCGCGCGGATCAAGCGCAGCGCGAATCTTTCCGCCGGCACGCTGCGAATCGTGGCTTACAGTCCCACCGCGGGACAAATCGGCTCAGGGTTCGGCGTTTCCGCGAGCCAGGCGAATACCTTTTATCAAGAATTTGCCGCGAATCTTTTCCCCGCGCAGGCGTCTTTGCCGGCCGACCTGCTATTGCGCGTCTTTGCCGACGGATTCCCGGCGCCTTCGGGCGAATCGTTTTTGATCGACTGCATCGAAATCTACCCGACCAATGCCGCGCAGAACGCGTCGCTGGTGCGCGCGTCGCGCACCGACGAGCCTGAGTCCTTCGATGGCGTAAGCGGCATCATGAGCATCGCCGAGAACAACGGCCAGGGACTGCGGGCCGCGTTCACTCTGCGCAATAACCTCTACTTCGTGAAAGAGCGAAGCCTCTACGTCACCGCGACCGATGGCGTAAACGAACCGGCGCTATGGCCGGTGGAAGAAGTGTCGAATCAAGTAGGCACGCCTTCGGTCCACGGCGTCGGCATCGGCGAAGAATGGGTGGTGATCGCGGGCCGCACCGGGCTGTATCTTTTCGACGGCAGCGAGCCGATCAAACTTTCGCAGGAAATTCAGCCCACGTGGGACGCCATCAACTGGCAATACGGATATCGGCTGTGGGTGCGGGTGGATACGCGCGAAAAGCGCATCTATGTGGGTGTGCCGATGGGCGCCGCCGCGCAGCCGAATCAGGTGCTGATGCTCGACTACGCCGAAGGATTTGGCGATCCCCTCGTCGCCGCGATCACCGCTCCCGAACGCGGGCGGAAGTGGGCTCCATGGACGATTTCCGCCAATTCTTGCGCGCTGGTGGAGCGTTCAACCGGCGTGGCGCAGGTTTTCTTCGGCTCGAATAATTCCACCGGGAAAGTGTACGGGCTCACTCCCGGCGCCTATTCGGACGACGGCGCGGCGATCAATTCGTTCTATTCGACGGCGTTCCTCGCGGCCACGGGCTTGA
>JAGWRH010000030.1 GCA_028876695.1 Acidobacteriota bacterium
GCGCGCAGGCCGATGTACCACATCGCGCCTACGGCCAACGAATCCTGGCACTGCGCGGTCAGCCAGTTTTTTAATGCGCTGCCGGTCAATCGCAGATGGTCGTCGAGATTCACTCTACCGATGACACTCGCGGGTCATCACGTTCATGGAGGCAAACGGCGTGTCCATGAACCTCAGGTCCGGCCCATTGCCCCGCTGTGCGCTGATTCGAAATCAGCTCGATCAGGCCGATGGGCCTAGAGGGTTGTATCGAACGACATGCTCTCGATCATGTCGTTCAAATCGGCCTGCGCCTTATCGCGCTGCGCGGTGTAGTCCGCGGATTCCTTGCGCAAGCCGGCTAGCCGCGTCTCTTCATCGTCCAACTGCTGTACGTAACGCTGGGTCAGCGCCTTCTCCTCGGGCGTGCCCTTCAGTACCTTTAGGTTTTCGCGCAGACGCTGCTGATCATTGAAAATCTGCTGGCGTTCGCTTTCGCGCTTGTGTATTTCGTCCTGCAGCGACGCCACTTTGTTTTTCTGGGCGACAATTTTCTCGAGTGCCGCCTGAATTTCCGGATTGATCGATTTTTGGCGAACGAACAGCGCCAGCAGGTCGCTGTTAATGTTGGTAAGCGCGAAGGTGGTTGAGACCAGTTTGGCCTCCCGAACGTCGAGCGTCTGCGTCGTCTTGGGTTCGACACTTAGCTCGAAGCGGTACGCGCTCGACGTGGTTTCCTCCGGCTTCGGAGCATCGGATGCGAGCACCCAACCAGCCCGAAGCGGATGTTCCATCACCACCGTGCGCGGCGATGTGTCGTCGTCGCGAACTTTGTATGTGGCCTCCTCCCGCATTTCTCTGGTCTGCAACATCGTTCCGTGAGCGATGCTCACTCGCGTGACAGGCTCAGCCGTCGATTGCGAGCTGATATCCACGCGCACGCCTAAATCGCTGGCGTATGAAATCAGCCGCCTTTCCCCCGGCTTAATCGAATCGATCAGCCCCTCGCCGGCGAAGGTTTCGTCATCGAGGACGCTGATGCTGCCGCCATCAAGCGTCAAACCGCTGGTGTTCGTGAGCCAGACGGCCCGCAGCGGGCGGTTCGATCCAAGTGACGGATTCCACAGCGACACTTTTTCGGCCTTGACGTGCGCCTGCACGATCGGTACCAGCGCGGATTCGTTCTTGCGAATGGTGACACGATCTTTCAGTTTGTATTCGAAAAAATCGCCGAGATCGATCCCGCTCGCGGCGGCTTCCATCTTTTGCCGCGCTTCCTCAATCGATAGCGGCGCGGGCGGGGGTCCTATACCTGCAATGATCGCGCCGGGCACGCCAGTGCCACCCGCCACGCCGTATGCCGCCGCTTCGTTTCCTCCGGCACCGAGAGTTTTTCTGGGGAGAACTTCGGGAGCAAGTATTTTTTGGTTAGCCACGTCAGTTTCGACACTTGCGGTTTGATCCGCGGCGCCTACTCCCCCTTCCATGGCGCTTTCGTGAGTTTGCGGCGTCGGTTGCGCGGTCTGCGGTAGAGGTATCACCGGGCGTCGCGAATAGTAGGGCTGCGAGAGCTGCTGGATGAACGATTGCGGTGCGCCGGCCACGAGCGACAACTGCACGTTGTTCCAATCTTCTCCCACCGTGTTGTCAACGATGGCCCAGCCCTGCAGCAGCGGATCTTCGCCGGATTTCGATGGAAGCACGATGCGGTACGTCGTCTTCCAGATGGGTACTTCGCTGATGTAGCTGACGTACAGCGCGCGGTCGCCGGTGCCTTGCGTCTGGATCGTCATTCGCCGCAAATCCGCCTGCCGCTCCGAGGCCAACAGAGAGAGATAACTTTGCACCTCGCCGCTGACATCGCGGTCCGCCAGGCGCACGGCGACGGCGGGCGTAATTTCCACGCTACGGACCTCGCCGCTATCGCTGACAACCGTAGCCAGCGCCACCTGCTCCGAGCCGTTTCCGATGACGCGCGTCTTCTGCTCAACGCTGAGCAGTCGTCCGGTGATCGTGCTGTTGCCGCTGCGAATTTCTAGCCTTGCGCCACGCAAGGCGCTGTAGAACTGCGACACATTCGTATCTTCCGCGAGCGGTAAGCGCAGTGCGCCCAGCCGCTGGCTTAGCGGCGCTTCCGAGTTGTAACTGACGCCCGCGACGCGCCCGCCCCCGAGGTCGAGCACCGTCAAGGAACTGAGCACGTCGTTCAATTGCCCGCTTGTGAAGTCGATGCCGACACTCTGGTTGCCGTGCACCCGGCCTTCGTGCTCGAAGTAGCCGACACCGCTTCTATACAGGACCACGCGCTCGACCGGCAGAGTTGCGCCCGGTTGCTCTTGTGTAGCTGCGACCGACGAGGGATTCTGGGCCCCTGCGAAAAGTTTGTTCGCTGCCGGAGAAGCAGCGCGCCTGGCGATTCCCGCCTCGCGCTTATTTTGTGCTGCCGCGGCCGCGCCGATTGTCAGGCCCAAGATCACGAACGCGCACGTCAACGCTAAAGTCCGTTTCATGGTGCCCTCCTCGACGCAGGCTCACACCCGACCGTCTATCGAAGAAATCGCTTCACGCTACTACTTGGCGCTCGTTGGCCGCCAGTATATGCCCGCCGCGCCGCGGCACTTCTCCAACAGACTCCGAATCTCGCCGGTTGTGCCCAGCTCGCTACGTTGACCGGGCGTGCCGTGCTGCGACGCGACGCGACGAGAAGTATTAGAATCTTCGTATTCTGTATATTTCGGTTGAAATCGGCCCCTTGGACGTAGAAGGTAGATGCCGCAGTTTGTAAGAAAAGTTGTAGTTCAAGCACAGAGGCGAATCGGCATTATGCTAGCTGGACATGCGATCGGCACCGTCGCTCCCCTCGCGAACCGCGGCGGGCGTAGCTTTGCGCCAAATGGCAGAACCATCGATCGATCTTCGATAGGCGCAAACTCTGAAAAACTAAAACCTGAGCGCATGCAAACGCGGAACTTTGCGCTGTTCCCGCAATCCGCGATTTTCTTGATTTCATTTGTCACAATTGCCGCGTTCGCGGCATTCCCGATTTCATCTCAGTCGGCGACAGCCCAAAAGCCAATGCGCACGTCGAAATTGTCCCCACCACATCGGGCGCTCGTCGTCGCCCCTGATCTCGCCGAGCAGGTGGCCAAATTCAAACCCATCCATATCTCGTTCGATTCGGCCGGGCTTACAGCCAACGAAAGGAAAATGGTCGATAAACTGGTCGATGCCGCCGGCCTGCTCGATTGCATCTACTGGCGACAGAGCGATCCCGAAGGGCTGAAACTTTACCTGTCGCTGGCTGATCGGCACGACCGCCGAAGCGACCTGCTCCGCGAATATTTGAAAATCAACGGCGGCCGCTGGGATCTGATCAGCGATAACAAGCCGTTCGTCGGGACCGAACCGATGCCGTCAGGCCACGCGTTCTATCCCTGGGGCATCACAAAAGCGGAATTGGGTTCCTATGTCGCAGCGCATCCGGATCAAAAGGCGGCGCTCTACGATCCTCACACCGTCGTGGTCCGCGATGGCGACAATTTTAAGCTGGTTCCCTACCACACCGCATATCGTGAATTCTTAGTGCCTATGGCGCGCGATCTGCGCGAAGCTTCCGAACTCACTCCCGACCCTGCGTTCGCGCAATTCCTTCGCCTCCGCGCGCATGCGCTCTTAACCGACGATTACTTTCAGAGCGATATCGCCTGGCTCGGCCTAAAAGATCCCCAATTCGACATCATATTTGCGCCTTACGAGGTTTATCTCGATGGCTTGCTCGGCGTGAAAACATCCTATGGCGCGTCGGTGATGATCCGTAACGACGCCGAGAGCAAAAAGCTGGAGATCTATCAAAAGTACATCCCTCAGCTTCAGGAATCTCTTCCGCTGCCTGCGACTGAGTTGCCGTCCAAACGCGGGAAGCAATCGCCCATGGAAGTGGTGGACGCGATCTACCGTTCCGGCGATCTGCTCCACGGGTATCAGGCGGTAGCCGATAATCTACCGAACGACCCGCGTATCCATGTTCTCAAAGGTTCGAAGGAGATCTTCTGGAAGAATTTCATGGATGCGCGCGTCAACAACGTAATTCTGCCGCTCGTGCAGCACATCATGGCTCCCAGCCAGGCAGCGATGGTCACCGGGGACGGCGTGCTTCAGTTCGTCATCCTTCACGAGATTTCTCACGGCCTGGGCCCGTCTTTCGCCAAGAGCGGCGGCGGAAAAGTCGGTATTGGCGAAGCCATCGGGCCAGAATATTCCGCGCTTGAGGAATCAAAAGCAGATATCGTCGGCATGCGCTGCGTTTACTGGCTCGTCCAGCATGGCGTGGTCCCCGAAGCCAAGCTCGATGGAATTTATGCCTCATTTCTCGGCGAAGACTTCCGAACGATCCGGTTCGGAATCGCGGAAGCGCACGGAAAAGGGGTGATGATGGAAATCAGCTACCTCAGTGAGCACGGCGCGATCCGCCGAGATCGTTCCACCGGCCTTTACGAGGAGGATTTTTCGAAGATGCCCGCAGCGATCGACTCCCTGGCGAAGAAGCTTCTGCAATTAGAAGCCGCCGGCGACCGGGCCGGTACCGAAGCGTGGTTCAAGAAGTACGCCGTAATGCCGCCGGAACTTGCCTCAGCCCTCGCGAAATGCTCGGACGTGCCCGTGGACGTCGATCCGACGTTTGATTTCAATCCACCACTGCGGTAGAGCGCGGCGCCTTTAAAGCATCGACTGGATGGCAGCATCAATGGTGACGTGGGTTTGCACAAATCCGTTCACCCGATATTCCTCGCCGGATACATTCGCGAAGTGAAGAAACCGGGAGATCAGATAGTCTTCGTCGAATTGGCTGAACGCGCTTTCCGTATCCGCGCGGGTTAGGCCGAGGGCGGAAAGCGCCGCGGACTTGCCATATCCGCCGCTCGCGGCAAGATACCGCTCGATCAAGGCGCCCAAGCCAACATTCCTGTTCGGTTCCACTTTCGTAGCCGTGTTTCTGCGCGTGTTGGGGCCTGGCGACGACGGGGGCATGCCGCGCATCTTAGCAGAAGGGTCATCGCCTCGCTATGTAAGCCAGACTCCACGCAACCTACGACGTAACTTGCGTTCACCCGGCCCCGGCGTTTATACTGAGCGTGCTTGGAGATTGGGTCGCAACTAACAGTGGGCGAGAGCCCACTTTTTTGTTGCACGCCATATCTCGAAAGGTTTATCGGTCCGGGCTTTTAGCGCGCGAAGATGCGCGACCGCGCCGGGCTGCGTCGTGGGTGAAGGGCTTTAACGCCCCGGAAGGCCATGGATCTGGCGAAAATACGCGAAGCTGCGGAACGTGTGGCCCATTCGGAAGGCTTGGAAATCTTCGACGTCGAATGGAAGATTGGCAAGCAGCGGCTTCTCCGGGTCTACATCGACCGGGTGCCGGATCCGTCAAAGCCGGAGAGCAACGCCGGAATCAGCCACAAGGATTGCGAGCGCGTTAGCGAGCAGTTGAGCGTGATTCTGGATGTTGAGGATTTGGTGCCGGGGCCCGGCTACGTTCTCGAGGTCAGTTCGCCTGGGCTTGATCGTAAGCTGATTAAGGCCTCGGATTATGAACGGTTCATCGGGCGTCTCGCCCGAATCTGGGTGAATGAACCGATCGAGAACCAGAAGTTTCTTGAAGGGCGGCTGGCTGGTTACGCGGACGGCAGTGTGAAACTGGCCGTCAAGGATCGCGAGTTGTCGGTGCCGTTTGCCGGCATCCGCAAGGCAAATTTGGTGGTCGAGCTTTAGGGAGACAAAGGAATGGCGAGTCTGCTGTACCAGACAATTGAGCAGATCAGCCGGGAAAAGCACATCGAAC
>JAGWRH010000443.1 GCA_028876695.1 Acidobacteriota bacterium
CGAACACTACTTTCTTCAACTATTTCCAGGGCAACGAGCAGATCTCTTGGAATCACGGAAAGCACTCGATCCGCACCGGCTTCTGGATCAACCGCATTCAGTTCAACTGGACGCTCCCAGGAAGAGGAGGTCTGATCTACTTCAACACCGCCGATTTTCTGACCAGCTCCACCGGTGCGCCGGTGACCGGTACAGCTGCACATCCCAACGGGCTTTTAGCTACGCTCTATGGTCTCGCGAACCCAAACGGTAACAAACACGAGCAGCGCGTCAACGAATTCGCCGCATTTCTTGAAGATGACATCAAGGCCACGCCAAAGCTCACGTTGAATCTCGGCTTACGCTGGGAATACGACGGCTATCCGGCCGAGATCAATGGTCTACTGACGAACGTCTGGCCGAGTACCGCGGCGCTTGTGAACACGGGTTCGTTCTTTCTGGGCAACCAGGCGACAAACCTTGCTTGCGGAAACGGCACCGGTTTTGGCGCGGCTGGTTGCCAGAGTAATCAGATTGGCTCCCTCGCGGGCTACGCTGTTCAATCGAATTACAGGCCAAGCGTCAGTGCCTGCGGTAACCCGCTTTCGCTGAGCCCGTGCGGTTTGACTGCGCCTGCGGGAGTCTACCCAGGCTATCCCGGTGGTGCAACCGGCGTGTACTTCAACACGAATAAGACCTTGGTACATGGTGCGCCGATCACGGACTTTGGTCCGCGCGTCGGCATAGCCTGGCAGCCATTCAGTCCTAGGTTCGTTATCCGCGCCGGATACGGCATCTTCTATGACGCCGTCTACGCAAACCTTTTGTCTTATAACCAGAACGGGAATCCGCCCTACAGCGGCTCGGTCGTTGCCTCTCCAAACAACGCTACGGACAACCCCGACACGATTATCGGCTTGTTGGGCTGGACGCCCAGAACTTTGCAGGTTGTGGCCGGAAGTCCGGCGACCGGAGCGACGTTAGTACAGGGGAATAACGGCGGACGCGGGCTGGGGAGCACGTCGGACTCCGAGTTTCTCGGCACCCCGCTTGTCCAGCAGTACAACCTCGACCTGCAATACGAGGTGGCCCGCAATTGGACCGTGGACGTCGGCTACGTCGGCTCGCATGGCACCAAGTTGTTCAACTGGTCGCAGCCGCAAAACGTGGCCTTTCTCGCCCCCAACGCTCCGAACGAGCCGACCGACCCTCAAAACGCTCGAATGATTTTGGGATCGGGCGCTCAGGGAACGCCGAAAGCCTTCGCATTCAACGATGCCGGCAATGCCAATCCGGCTACCCGGATCGTCGACAACCTCAGCAATAACTTCAGCAACGGAAATTACCTCGGCCGTGTTTCCTATCTCGGCTTCGGCGCCAACGGCATGGCGTCCACGAACACCTTTGGCGATTCGCTGTACGACAGTTTGCAGGCCCAGCTTAGGCATCAGTTCGCCAACGGCCTTTTGATCAATGTCGCCTATACGTGGAGCAAGCTGATCACCAACATCAACGCCGCCGCAGGCGGAGCTGGCATCGCGGCACCGGGCAACGTCCTCTCCGGCAGCGCCGGCAGCAACGACCCGCTGGATATGCGCCAACAGTACGGTCTGGCGGCGTTCAACCGGCCGCAACGCGTGATCGTCGCGTATAGCTACGACCTCCCGTACAGGAATCGGAATGGTTTTGCTGGCCATCTTCTGGGTGGCTGGACGGTCTCCGGCATCACCACCATTCAAAATGGTGAGCCGCTCTCAGTGATCGACGGCAACGGAGGCAGAATCTATTGGGGCCCAGGCGGACTTGCGTTCTGCACCGGCTGCAACGTGCGTGCACAGCTCACGGCTGCGAATACCGGGAAATGCGACAGCTTCGGGGTATGCGGTGCGGTTGGCGTGGAGACGCCCGGGAGCAATCACCAACGCGTCGTCAGCGGATTGAACGGTGTAGCAGGGGGCGGTTGGATTGCTAAGACTGCTTTCACCTCTACACCGTGCATCGGAGGCACCCTTCCGGGCAATTGCCTCGGGTCAGGCGGTGGCACTGGATTCGGCGATTCCGGCGTGGGCATCGTGCGGGGTCCAGGGCAGCACAACTGGGACCTCTCGCTGATTAAGAACACCAAAATCACGGAAGGCACAAGCCTGGAATTCCGAGCTGAGTTCTACAACATTTGGAACCACGCTCAATTCAATAATCCAGCCAACAGCGTGTCGACCCCGGCCACGTTCGGCCTGATCACCAGCAGTTCGGTGCCTCCACGAATCATGCAGTTCGCTCTGAAGTTTTACTTCTAGTTCGGCGCGGGAATCGGCCCCATCCTCTTTTCGAGGATGGGGCCTTATTATAGAGTGGCTGCCAACTTCGGTTGGAAGGGCCGTAGCAGTATCGACTTCGCGTTTTTCCGGGGTGCTGGAGCGACTGGGTGGCACTTCCCGCTCGCCGCAAACTCTGATAGCATCAAGTGTCGCCAACTTCTTAATTTCCATAGTGGAGCTTCCGAATCATGGCATTGGCATGTGAAATTTGCGGCAAAAAGCCGCACTACGGCAATTCCATCAGCCACGCGCACAATGTGACGCGCCGCCGCTGGAACCCCAATCTCCGCCGCGTCCGCGCGGTCATCAACGGCGTGCGCAAGCAGGTGCGCGTCTGCACTTCCTGCATCCGTTCCGGCCGCGTCAAGAAAGCCGCCTGAATCAGCGCCCGATCGCAGTAGGGGAGGAACTGGGATTGAAGCCGAGAATCCTCGTCATCATGGCGCTGGCGGTCTGCGCGCTTGGCGCCGGATGCCGCAAGGAAATCGCGCCCGGCCCGGACGTCTGGGCCGTTGTAGACGGCAAGCAGATTCTCCGCCAGGATGTCGAGCGCGTGTATCGCTCGCGCGTGAATTCCGAAGCGCCCGCGCCCTCGCATGAAGAGCAGCTGTCACTCGAGCTCAGCATCCTGGACGAGCTCATCAACAGCCAAATCCTGCTCGACCGTGCCGAAAAGATGAACCTGGTCGCTAGCGATGAAGAAGTCGAAGACCGGTTCACTCAATCCAAGGCGCCTTACACGGAAGCCGAATTCCAGCAAAAGCTGCAGGCCAGCGGGCTCACCATCGACGATCTGAAGAGCGATATTCGGCGCCAGCTTTCGATCGATAAGCTGCTCAACCGCGAAGTGGCTGCCAAAATTTCGATCACCAATCAGGATATCGCGAACTTCTACGATAAGAATAAATCGCAATTCGATGTCGTTGAGCCGCAATTCCACATCGCGGAAATCGTTATCACGCCGCATCCCGACCCCACGATCCACAACCGCAAAAACAGCAAAGCCGCCAATGAAGCCGATGCGGGCCGCAAAGCCGCACTGTTGATTCAGAAACTCGACGGCGGATCGGAATTCACCGAGCTGGCGATGGATTACTCCGAAGATGCCAGCGCGTCAACGGGAGGCGACATCGGCTTCATTCCTGAATCGTCGCTGAATCGCTCCGATCCGGCGCTGAAGAAGGCCGTGCTTTCGCTCAAGCCGGGCCAGTTCACGCAACCGATCCACACGAAGGACGGCGGCTACACAATTTTGAAACTGGTCGCCAGAGAACCCGCGGGAAACCGCCAGCTTTCCGACCCGCAAGTGCAGCAAGCCATCCGCGACGCGCTGCGCACGCGCAAAGAGCAGCTCTTGCGCTCCGCGTATTTGATCGAGGCGCGTGATGAAGTGCACGTGACGAACTATCTGGCACGCGAAATCCTCGAATCCGCAGGCAAGCTCCCCGATTCAAATTAGATTGCAATTTCGCGCTTGCCCCGTGAAAATTCTTCGGCCGTGAGCGCGATTCGGCACATCGGAGGCAATCATGAACGAGGAAATCTTAGATAAGCTCGCGATTCGGGAAGCGCAGGAGAACTGGGTGGTCTGGCGCGACGCGGGCGATTGGGAGCGGTTTCGCACCGTCTGGGCGGATGACGGCCACATGATGGCGACGTGGTTTCAGGGGAGCGGCGAGGACTTCGTTCGCGTGAGCAAGGAAGGCTTTGCAAAGGGAGTAAACATCCTGCATACGCTGGGCGCCTGCTCGATCGAGGTGGCGAAGAATCGCGCCATTTCGCAAATCAAAATGTCGATTTTGCAGCGCGCCGAGGTCCACAACGTGCTCTGCGACGTGACCTGCATCGGTCGCTTCTTCGATTTTTTCGAGAAGCGCGGAGGACGCTGGCTGCTGGTTCTGCGGCAGCCGATCTACGAAAAAGACCGCATCGATCCCGTCGATCCCTCCGCGACGCTGAAACTCGATCGCGCAATACTCAAACAATTTCCCGAAGGCTATTGCCACCTCGCGTACCTGCAATCGCAGAATGGTTTCAAGGTCAAGCGCGACATGCCGGGGCTCAGAGGACCCGACGTGGAAAAACTCTATCAACGAGGGAAGGCGTGGCTGGCGGGCGGACCGGCATACTGACGAACCGCCATTGTTAGGGGATTTCGGCTTAGCCGGGAGGTCTGCGAAGAATTGAACGCCGGCGAACAAAACAAATGGAAGAAAGCTGCCGCGGATGCCGCCGCTGCGTTGGTCGAGGACGGCATGGTTCTCGGCCTCGGCACCGGCTCAACAGCTGATCTTTTCATCGAGGCGCTCGGCCGAAGGCTGGCCGCTGACGGATTGCGCATCACCGGAATTCCCACGTCGCGGAGAACGGAAGAATTGGCGCGCGCATCGGGAATTCCGTTGAGCAGTTTCGCAGAACACGCGCAGATCGACCTCACCGTTGACGGTGCCGACGAAATCGAGCGCGGCACGATCTGCCTGATCAAAGGGCACGGAGGCGCGCTGCTGCGCGAAAAGATCGTCGCCGCGGCGAGCCAGCGAATGGTGGTGATCGCGGACGAAAGCAAACTGGTTGATCGCCTGGGATCGCTGGTTGCCGTTCCGGTGGAAGTGGTGCGATTCGGATGGCAAGCAACCGCGCGAAGGCTTGAGAAGATCGGCGGCAATCCGTCTCTGCGGTTGGGGAAAGACAATACGCCCTACATTACTGACGGCGGCAACTTCATCATGGATTGCGCGTTCGGGCCCATCGGCGAGCCAAAGGAAGTCGCTCATCGGCTCGACCACGTGGTCGGCGCCGTCGAGCACGGGCTTTTTCTCGGGTACGCGAGTGAAGCGATCGTCGGGGGTCGCAGCGGCTTGAAAACGTATCGACGGACAGGAAGCTGAAGTCGCAGGCAGAGCGGATGCAGCGAGGAAGTCCCTCAGTGCAACCCGGACCAATCGTCGGCGAGCAGGATGGAATTGCTGGGATTGGACGGGTCGTATTTCACGCTGGCGACCTGGCCGGCGGCAACGCGCGCGAGATGTAAGCGCTCTTCCAAGCCGGTGATATCTTGAGCGGTTTCGTACGAGACTCCGGAGATTGCGTACGTGTAGTGAAGCAGCTTGCGGAAGGGCGCGGGCGAGTGATTGCTTCCGCGCCGCGAAAAAAGCGATCCAGAATTTGGATCCTTTCGCGGATCCGCTGATTTAGCGGTCCCCGAAAATTTCGAATTTCCGATGAGGGCGGAAGGATCGTGCTCCGCGATTTCGAGAATGTGACCTTCCACGATGCGCCCGACGCGATTCAGATACGCGCGGCGGCGGCGCTCAACTTCATCGGAATCGGCAGGTTTCTGACGGAAAGCCAGAAATACACCCGCGCCGGCCAGAACGGCCAGGCCGGCCAGGGGGGCCAAATTGCGCCAATCCTTAAGAAACTCGTTCAACTGAAATTGTCTCTGGCGGACATATTAAATCGTGAGGGGCTGAAACACGAGAGGGCGCGCGCGCGACGCGCCCAATAAATTAACGGCCCGGGCGGGCGCAAGGCGCGTTTCGGCCCACGGATGAATCGGATCAATTGGTTCAATCGAATCAATCGCGCGGCGCAACGATGGGGTTGCTGAGCGATCCGATGCCACCGATGCGCACTTCGACGACGTCACCCCCAGCCAGCGGCCCGACGCCGGCGGGAGTGCCGGTAGCGACCACGTCACCGGGTTCGAGAGTCATAGCCTCAGCAATCCAGCGGAAAATCACATCAATGGAGAAGACCAAATCGGAGACGTGGGCCGATTGCTTTTGCACCCCGTTGACGAAGGTTTCGAGCGGGGTGTCGGGAGTGGGCGGCTCGGTTTCGAGCACGGGACCGAAGGGGCAGAAGGTGTCAAAACCCTTGCTGCGCGTGAACTGCCCGTCGAGGCGCTGCAAATCGCGCGCCGTCACGTCGTTCAGACAGGTATAGCCCGCGATATAGGTGCGAATATCGTCCGAGGCCTTGGGATGGTAACAGCGGCGGCCGATAACGAAGGCCAGTTCGCCTTCGAAATCGACGCGTTTGGAAATGCGCGCGAGCACGATGGAATCGCCCGGAGCAATGATCGAGGAAACTGGCTTCTCAAAAATCACCGGCTGCTTGGGCGGTTCGGAACTCATTTCGATCGCGTGATCCACGTAATTGCGCGCCATGCAAATAATTTTCGACGGCCACGATGGCGTAAGGAACCGCAGTCGATTTGCGGGCCATTTCCTGCCGGTGCGCTCGCGGGAACCCCAAAGCTCACCGGAGATTTCGTGCACCGCATCACCTTCGAGGATACCGGAGCGGGACGCCTGGAACGCTTCGCGAGGTGTGAGGTTCGGGTGCTGGGCAGCATAATCCTTCAACTGAAATCGGCAGAGCTTCATTGGGTCACCGGGCATGCCGGGCGGCGGCACGGGGGGCGTGGCGGTCCGGCTGGATGGAGTAGCGGCATGCGTGCACGATCATCTTGGCTACCCAGGAGCCCACGGCCGCGATGCCGTACAGCACCGCTCCCTCGACCAGCACCACGATTGGGCCGCGGTGCAGCGCGTCGAAGAGGCGATCAAAATACAGGCCCGCGAGCTCGTAGCCGCTGACAAATATAGCCCAAGCTACCATCGCTGAGGAGAACATTCGCACGGGCTGGCGAAGGAATCGGCAGACGGGAGCGACCATCAGAACGAAGAAGCAAGCAATGAAGAAACTATTGCGCGCGAGGGCGTATCGCTCCAAAGCAGGCACGCGATTGATGACGACCAGTGCGATGACCGTTTCCGCGACCATCGCGAGGCCGGTGTAAAGTCCGAATTTCAGGAACGCGTGCGAGGGCGGAACGTGCGCCAATCGTCTCGCAGGCGCCTGCGGCGCGTCTTCATTCATCCTGGGGCTGGGTCACGGCACGCTGATGGATGCCGCAGGGCTCGAGGCGCTTTCGTTGCCGGAGCGGTCCACGGCGGCCACAGTGTAGAAGTAGCGGTGACCGGGAGTTACATTCATATCCCGAAAAGCCGGAGTAAGCAACTGTTGCGGGGTCAATAATGTGCCCTGAACGCCAGCCTGTTCGCTGCGATAGACCCGGTAGCCAGCGACATTCGCTTCCTGGCTGACATCCCACGACAAATCGACGTGCGCGACAGTGTTCGCGGCCGCGGGCACGAGTACCCCAATTATTCCCATCGGTGCGGCGGGCGGAAGCGCTGCGCGCGGAGCGACCATAACGAAATTGGAATCGGATGATTCGATTGTGGTGCCGGAGTAATCGAACACGCTTCGGACGGAGTAGACGTAGGTCTTGCCAAGTTCGATGCCCGCATCGCGAAAACCGGGCGAAGCGGATTCGCCGATCTTCACGAGAGGAGTTTTCAGAGCGGGAGGCGCAGGCGGCAGGCCGGGAAGCGGAGTGGATGCTTGCGGAGTGGAAGCCCGGTTTGCAGGCGAGCCAAGCGCGCTCACATCGGTTCCGGCAGAGGAGGGAACCTCTTGCGATTCAGCGCGATAGATCCGATAGGCTGCAATCGGCGGCGTGGGGCCGACGGGCGTTCGTGGTGGCGCGCTCCAAATAAGCACGATGGCCGCCGGCGCCACCTGGCCGCTCAAGTCCGAAATTGGTTCGGGAGCGGGATACACGTGGAGCTCGGCGAGATTCGAGGGTGCAGAGATCTTTTTTTCCGAAGCGCGAGAACGCACCGAATAAACGACAACAGTATTCGGGTGATCGGTGAGATCCGCGGCATTCAGAGGATCGGAATAGCGAAACTTTCCTTGCGTGACATACCGCGGCACAAGCTCGGAAGGAACGGTAGTCAGCAATGCGGGGTGGCTCGCTTGGGCGGGCTGCGCTTCATTGGCGGCGGACGATGATTCAAACTCGCGATAGATCTGAACGGTCGGAGCATGGTCGAGCGGAGCGCCTGCGACTGAGATCCGCGGCACTGCGAACGCGAGCAGCACGCTATTTCCCGACTGCGTGGCGGTTAGGTTTGTGACCGGCTGAGGAACCAGCGGCTTACGCGCGATCGGTACGCCGGGTGAGGCACAGCCGGCGGCCGCGAGGGCTAATAGCAGAGCAACCGGCAGACCTAGAATTGCAGATGCGAATTCGAGGCGCTGCGATACGCAGGGCGGCAATCCCGATTGTCGTATCGCCATCGTCGCGTTTTTGCGCCTTAGAGGATGTAGCGGCTGAGATCCTGGTCCTTAACGATGTTCGCGAGTTGCTTCTGGACGTAGGCGGCGTCCACCTTAACGTTCTTTTTCTTCAATTCCGGCGCCTCAAATGAAATTTCCTCGAGGACGCGTTCGAGAATGGTATGCAGGCGCCGCGCGCCAATGTTTTCCGTCTGCTCGTTGACCGTGGCGGCAAAGCGCGCGATCGAGGCGATGGAATCCTCGGTAAAAGTAAGTTTCAAACCCTCGGTATCGAGAAGGGCGGTGTATTGTTTGATCAGGGCGTTTTTGGGCTCGGTAAGGATGCGAATGAAATCCGCTTCGGTGAGGGAACTCAGCTCGACGCGAATCGGGAATCGGCCCTGCAATTCGGGAATCAGTTCCGATGGCTTGGACGTGTGAAACGCGCCGGCGGCAATAAATAAAATGTGATCGGTGCGAACCATGCCGTAGCGCGTGTTCACCGTGGTGCCTTCGACGATGGGCAGAATGTCGCGTTGCACGCCTTCGCGCGAAACGTCAGGCCCATGTCCGGATTCGCGCCCGGCAATCTTGTCGATTTCGTCGATAAATAAAATGCCCATCTGCTCGACGCGATCGACGGCGAGGCGCGTGACCTGATCCATATCGATGAGCCGGTTTTCTTCTTCCTGGATCAGGTAATCGAACGCTTCGGAGACGGTCATTTTGCGCTTTTTCTTCTGCTGCCCGAACATGCCGGAAAGCATGTCCTTGACGTTGATGTCCATCTCTTCAACGCCCTGATTGGTGATAATTTCAAAGGCGGGCATGGCGCGCTCACGGACTTCCACTTCCACGAGCCGCTGATCGAGTTTGCCTTCGCGAAGCTGGGCGCGGAGCTTTTCGCGCGTGCGCTGCGTTTGCTCGCGGCGCTGGGCTTCGGTTGGCCCGTTTGGTTCGGACGGCGCGGGCGACGAAGGCAAGAGCAGTTCGAGGAGGCGCTCTTCGGCGGACTGTTCGGCGCGCTCGGCCACTTCGTCGAGCTTTTCCTCGCGAACCATGTCGATCGCGGTCTCGACGAGATCACGGACCATCGATTCCACATCGCGGCCCACGTAACCGACTTCCGTGTACTTCGAAGCTTCGACTTTTACGAAGGGGCATCCCGCGAGCCGGGCGAGACGGCGGGCGATCTCCGTCTTACCCACGCCCGTGGGGCCGATCATGAGGATATTTTTCGGCAGGACGTCTTCGGCCATCTCAGCAGGAAGCTTTTGCCGGCGCACGCGGTTGCGAAGGGCGATGGCGACCGCTTTCTTCGCCGGTTGCTGGCCGACGATGTATTTATCGAGTTCGGCCACGATTTCGCGAGGCGTAAGTTCGTCGAACGACGGCAGCGGTTCCGGTTCGGCTGCTTGCTGTTCTCCCGACAAGTAAATCACCATATCTTTCTCCGGCTTGCCGCTCATACTTCTTCGATGCTGAAATTCTCGTTCGTGTAGATGCAAATATCGGCGGCGATGCGCATGGCCTCCTGCGCGATATCCTTGGCGCTCATCTTGGAATTCTTGGCCAAGGCGCGCGCGGCCGCAACCGCATAGTTTCCGCCGGAGCCGATGGCGCATACACCGTCGTCCGGCTCGATCACGTCACCGTTGCCGGAGAGGAGGAATGTGTTCTTGGTGTCGGCCACGATCAATAAGGCATCCAGGTGGCGCAGGGAGCGGTCCGTGCGCCATTCCTTGGCCAGTTCGACGGCGGCGCGAGGCAGATTGCCGTGAAATTCCTGCAATTTGTTTTCAAAGCGGGAGAAAAGCGAAAGCGCGTCTGCCGTGCTGCCGGCAAATCCGGCCACAATCTTGTCGTTAAAGAGACGGCGAATTTTCTTGGCGCCGTGCTTAATCACAGCGTCGCCCAGCGTGACCTGCCCATCGGCGGCAAGCACCACTTTGTTGTCCTTGCGCACGCAAAGTACCGTCGTGCCATGCATCTGCCGAGCTTCTCGCGAGATTAGCATCGAACGATTATACTCCGCGATGCGGGAATGGAAAAATCAGACGGAGATCGGGTGTTACGAAACGAACGCGGCGGGTAAATTCAAATGGACCCGGCAAGCCGGCAAATGCACGCCGAAGCTATCAATCCGGATTCGACGAGGGATTCTTGCCGTTCGTCGAGCTGTCGTCGCGTTGGTCCAGGTCGCGGGTCTTGTCCCTACGTTGATCTTTCTTTTTCTCTTTTGCTTCTTTCTTCCGTTCTTTTTTGCCGATTTTCGCCCAGCGTTCGTCAAGGGACTCCCGGGTGAAGAGCGAATCGGAAAGGTTCGTGTTGTAATCGCAGCGGGAGAAGAACGCCTGGAATCGCTTTACGCCGTTGGAGTCGCGCTCGAGTTGGAAGGCTGTCTGGACGCCCTGGACTTGGTGGTAATCGGAAAAATAATCCGTTTCCTGGCTGGTGAGCTGCGTTTTCGGATCGCGAATTTCGACCGTTTCCTGGATGGGTAGATGCGTGCTTTCGGCAAACGCGATGCGGATGGTCCGGTTATCGCTATCGACGAGCTCGACCCAGTCGGCTTGCTTGAGTTGCACGATATCGGGGCCGGCGTAGCGGAAAATCATTCCTGATTCGTGGATGCGGTGGCGAAGAATATTATCAATGTCCTTTAGATTGTCTTCCTGAAATTCTTCAAGGTCGCTGGCGGGAGCCTCCGAAACACCGCCGCGGTCGAGCACCCAGCCTTGCTTGCCGTTGTATACCTCGATGACGTTGCGCTTCGGCAGGTTTTCCTGCCGCTCTTTATCGGGCGGCATGGAGTAGTCGATGAATCGGCCGAAGCCGGTGACGGAGCCGGAATGATCGAACTGCCCGATCGTTCCAGTACAGGTGGCGTCGTGGATATTGAGATAGGTTTGTCCACCGAGCGCATCAATGGCCGCTTGCAGAATCTGCTTGGCCTTTGCGGCGCTTTGATCCGGCATCAGCACCTGGCCGTCCTGCGCCTCGGCTCCAGGAGCAACCGAAACCGCCAAGCTGAAACAAAAGGCCAGCGTGAGAGCAAAAGACCATCTTATTCGCACGGTACAACTCCCCCGTCGAGGTCGACGATTTTTGCGGTCGAGAAGCTGGCGAGCTCCGAGGCGCCAAACAGAGTCGGTGCCGTGATTGCGCGCGGTCGGGCTCGTCCAACCAGGGTTGCAGCGACCATGGCTTCTCGCGCTGCGTTCGATATCAAAATTGGCTCTAACATGTCTATATTTATCCAGTTCGGGATGTGCAGTTAAAGGATGTTGTGACGCGCCTGTTCGGTTGCAAGACCCTCAATGGGATGTTAAGCGTCCGCCGGAATTTTTCGAGCCGAGCGTATCAGGCCGCGGAACAGCGATTGCGCCAATGCGTCCGTGGTCGCCATGCGCTCCGGATGCCACTGCACGCCGATGACCCAGTGCGAGTTTCCCGTCCCTTCGACTGCTTCGATCACCCCGTCGGGGGCACGAGATGTGACGTGTAAATCCCGTCCTGGCTCACGTATCGATTGATGATGCGAACTGTTCACTCGCACCTCCGCCGCGGCTCCCGACATTTGCGAAATCTTTGACCCCGGCTCGATGCGAGCGGTGTGGAACGCTTCCGGCGCGAATTCTTCGTCTTCCGGTTCGTGAACGAGGGATGTTAGTTCGGTTGCAATGTCTTGTACCAGAGAGCCGCGCAGAAACACGTTTAAGCTTTGAATTCCATAGCAGATGGCGAGCACGGGCTTTTGCTCGGCAAAACAATGCTCGAGCAACGCCCAATCAGTCCGTTCGCGGTCCGCGTCCGGATCGTTCGTCGCGGGATGCCGGGCAGCGCCGAAGCGTGCCGGATCGACGTCCGCAGGGCTCCCGGTGAGTACGGCGCCATCAAGAGTTGAGGCAATTTTGTCGAGGTGCCCGGCGGACAGCCCGAGCGACAACACCACCGGTTCCGCGCCGGCGGCGCGCAATGCCGAAATGTACGGCTCCAGCTTCGCGAAGTCGCCTGATAGTTCCTCTTTTCGCGTGCGGTACGGAAGGCCGATCCGGGGCCTGGAGCTGCCAGCGGAGCTCATCGAATTAATCGTATCATCGCGGAGAAAGGCGAGCAAAGCTGTTGCGCATGTGGTCGCGTACGTTCTGGAACCGTTGGTGGGCCCACCCGGGGAATTAACCGGCTCGTGCGCTTTTTTGCATCGCTGAGCCGACCAGAATCTGCAGCGACCCGCGGAACACTTTTTCGAAAACGCCGCCAGCGTCCACGCGGGTTTGCTCAACGGCGCGTTCGACGGACCGTTGATCGTACCCGAGATTGACCAGCGCCGAAATAACGTCGGATTCGAGTTGCGAGCGGGTCTCTGGCGCGCCCGTTTTGGGCACTTCCAACCCGGCCACTTTGTCTCGCAGCTCCACCACGATGCGTTCGGCAGTCTTGCGGCCCACGCCTGGAATGCGCACCAGTTGCGCCAGATCGCCCTTGCGAATCGATGGGATGATCTCGTCGACGCCCATGCCCGACAAGATCTTCAGTGCCAGCGAAGGTCCGACGCCCGACGCGGAGATCAGCAGTTCGAAAAAGTGCTTTTCTCGCGCAGTCAGGAAGCCGTACAAAGCGAGCTGATCTTCGCGTACATGGGTGTGAATGAGCAGCGTGGTTTCCTGATGCAGCGGGCCCAATTCGGTATAGGTGGAAAGCGGAATCTGCGCTTGATATCCGACGCCGCCTACGTCGATGAGCACTTGGTTCGGACGCTTGTCGATGAGTTTGCCGCAAAGCAACCCTATCATTTCAGCCGATTATTGACTAGCGCCCGGAGACTGTCAAACGCCGTCATTGCATCAAAAGATTTCGACTTTGGTCAACGCCGGGCGCGCTCGCGCTGAACGGCTTCGTCGATTAGCGATTCCAGCTCACGGCGGGTAAGCGAAATTCGTTCGGCAGCGCCAGAAGGGACGCCGTCGGTACTCAGGCCAGCCGCCGGTGCATTCGAAGCCGCACCGTACTGCGTCCGGGCTGCTACCAGTTTTTCGAGCTCCGAGTTGGAAAGCAGTTTCTGCGTTCCGAGGAGTTCCGCGACGAGTGCGACATGCGCGAAGTGCTCGGTGGTTTCCATTCGCATGAACGCGGTGAGTAAATCAGGACCGTATGTGACCACGCCGTGATTGGCCATGAGAATGGCGTCGTGGTTCGCGACAAACGGCTCGATGGCATCACTCAATTCGCGGGTGCCCGGCGTTCCATAGCGGGCCAGCGGCACCTGCCCAAGCGTCACGATCAGTTCGCACAGTATTGGCTTATCGAGGGCCATGCCGGCGGCCGCGAACCCCGTTGCCGTCGGCGGATGCGCGTGGCAGATGGCATTCACGTCCGGACGCAGGTGGTAGATCAGAAGATGCATCGCGATTTCGGAAGACACCTTCCGTGAGCCGCTGATGCGCTGCCCCTCGAGATTGGTGACGACCAGATCGTCGGGCGTCATCATCCCCTTGCTGATGCAGGTTGGCGAGGCGAGGATTCGATCCGGACCCAGGCGGATCGAGATGTTTCCATCGGTCGAAGCGACGAAGCCGCGATCGTGAATCCAGCGGCCCACGATGCAGATATCGCGCCGATGCTGCTCCTGCGGCTTATCCGCGCCGTGCGATATAGATTCGGAAATCAAAAGCCCTCTCCCCATCTAAAACTCCGCGCCCCGCGACTAGGCGTAGAATCCGCGCAACCTCAGGGCGCGCGCCACACGGTCGATCGCCAAGATATATGCAGCGATGCGGTTATCTACGCCGTGAGTTTCGGCGTAGCGTACCACCTGATCGAAACTTTGTTCCATTACATCTTGCAGACGCTCGTTCACCTCGCGTTCGCGCCAGAAAAAGCCTTGGCGATCTTGCACCCATTCGAAGTAGCTGACGGTGACCCCTCCGGCATTCGCCAAAATATCGGGAACAATGAAGATGCCCTTCTGCCCAATGGCCGCATCGGCGTGCGATGTGGTGGGGCCATTCGCGCCTTCGCAAAGAATCCGGCAATCCACGCGGTGCGCGTTGGCCGCGGTGATCTGATTCTCCGTCGCAGCCGGCAATAGAACGTCGCATGGGCGGAACAACAGCTCCTGCGCGCCGACCTTTTCGCCGCCAGCCGGAAAATCGGGCAGGCGCTTGTGTTGTTCGTAAACCCAGTCAATCAACTTGGAAATGTCGAAACCGTTCTCGTTATACAGCCCGCCATGCACGTCGGCAACACCAATAATTTTGTATCCGGCTTCATGCATCAGGAGGGCCACGTTCGAGCCCACGTTGCCGAATCCCTGCACGATCACGCGGCATTTTTCACGCTTCATTTTGAATTTCGAAATGGCTCGATCGCAGCAAATCATCAAGCCGCGTCCAGTTGCTTCGCGGCGGCCCTGCGACCCGCCCAAATCGAGCGGCTTGCCGGTCACCACGGCCGTCGTCGCCTTGCGGACATGCATGGCATACGTGTCCATCACCCACGCCATCGTCTGTTCATTCGTACCAATGTCCGGCGCCGGCACGTCGCTTTCGGGGCCGAACCAATCGGCCAGCTGAGCCGTGTACCGCCGCGTCAATCGCTCGAGTTCCGACTTCGAGAGCTTGTCCGGGTCACAGATGACTCCGCCTTTGGCGCCGCCGAACGGGATATTTACCACCGCGCATTTCCACGTCATCCACGCGGCCAGGGCGCGCACCTCATCCAGGCTGACGTCGGGTGAAAATCGAATGCCGCCCTTTCCCGGCCCGCGCACCGTGGAGTGCAGCACGCGATAGCCGGTGAAGATCTGCATTTGCCCGTTATCGAGAGCCACCGGAATATAGACGGTGACTTCGCGTTCCGGGTACTTCATGTATTGATACAGACCCGACTCGAGCCCCAGTTTTCGTGCGGCAATTTCGAAGCGGGCCTCGGCCGATTCAAAAACACTCATTTCGCCGCTTACATTCGCTGGCATATCAGTTCCTCGCGTCATCGGATGAGTTGGACCAGGATCCTCGGTTTGCCGGAACAAGTGAAATTACGAAAGAAGATGCAATTCTTGGGCAAAAGGGGCCAAGAAACGTTCGCGACAACCGCATTATCGAAGGACCTCGACGCGGCGAAGATCGCGCCCGGTCATTTCGCGCGGCTCGGCTGCACCGGCGAGGGCAAGGATCGTCGGCGCAATATCACGGAGCGACCCTCCGGGCGTGAGTGCCATCGGCTTGTCGTTATTCACTAGCACGAACGGAACCGGGTTGGTTGTGTGATAGGTATGCGGGCCGCCCGTCGCGGGATCGATCATTGTCTCGGCATTGCCGTGATCGGCGGTGATAATCCAAGCGCCGCCGCGCGGCTTCAGCGCCTGATAGATGCGTCCCAGGCAATCGTCGATCGTTTCACACGCTTTGATCGCGGCTTCGAGCTTACCAGAATGGCCCACCATATCAGCGTTCGCGAAATTCATAATGACGGCGTCGAAATCACCTTTTTCGATCGCGTGGATCACGGCATCCGTAATCCCCGCTGCGGACATTTCCGGCTTCAGATCGTATGTCGGCACCTTCGGCGAAGGCACCAGCAGTCGCTCTTCGCCGGCGAACGGCTTTTCGACTCCGCCGTTGAAAAAATAGGTGACGTGCGCGTACTTTTCGGTTTCCGCGACGCGCAAATTTCTGTAATCAAGCTCCGCGAAGACATTGGCAAGAATGTGCTCCAGCTTCTCGGGCGCGAGCAGATACCGCAGCCAGGGCCACGTCTTTTCATACTGAGTGATGGCAACGTAGCACAAGTTCTTCGGCCGCTTGGGATCGGCGAATTTTTCGAACCCGGGCTCGACTAGCGCGCGCGTCATTTGCCTCGCGCGATCGGCGCGAAAGTTGAAGAAAATCACCGCGTCGTCGTCGCGGATCACCGCTCGGGGGGCTGCCAATTTGCCAGGAGTTGCGGATGTGGTAATCACGACCGGAAGCACGAACTCGTCCGTCACGCCTTTTTCGTAGCTCGCCCGCATCGCCGCGACCGGATCGGTCGATTTTCGCTCCGATTCACCGTGGACCACAGCACGATAGGCTTGTTCGATGCGCTCCCACCGGTTGTCGCGATCCATTGCGTAGTAACGGCCACTTATGCTGGCGATCTGTCCCGCGCCGTACTCACGCATCTTCTGCTCGAGCGCCCGCAGATATTCGACGCCACTTTCCGGCGGCGTATCTCGCCCGTCCATGAAGCAATGGACGAAGACCTTCTCGACGTTGTTTTCCCGCGCCATGCGCATCAGCGCGTACAGATGCTCGATATGCGAGTGGACACCTCCGTCGCTTACCAGTCCTATCAAATGCAGTTGCCGCTCGCGCCCGCGCTTCATCGCCTCCAGGAGAAGAGGATGGCGCATAAATTCGCCGCTTGCGATCAGCTGGTCGATCCTTGTGATATCCATCTGCACGATTCGGCCGGCGCCGATATTCAAATGGCCCACTTCGCTATTGCCCATCTGCCCTTCGGGAAGTCCAACCCACGGACCGGAGCTCTGGATGAGAGTGTTTGGAAAGTCCGCCAGTAAGCGGTCGTAATTCGGCTTACGCGCCAGAGCGATAGCGTTGCCTTTGGTTTCCGCACGGTAGCCCCAACCGTCCAAAACCGTCAACACGATGGGACGGGGTCGCTTACTCATGGGCGAAGGCCGTGTTCCCAACCGCGTCTGTGCGAGATTTTCGAGCGACCGTGGGGGAGGGCGGTTGTTTATCAACATGCATAGCCAGCCCAAGGTAGCCGACTGGGCGCGCTACTTCAAGTGCATGTTCGCGAAAATGGAAAGCCACGAGTGAGGAATCTGACGCGAGGCAACTCACACGTGCGTCGGTAACTTTGGGAGCAAACGAGTTGGCTACGCGCGATATGGCTTGATTGCGCGTGGAGAAGGAATTGATGAGCGACACAGGCCCGACCTCCGGAGAACATCCGGTACCGCGCTGATGGCTTTCCCCGGCGGGATTCCTGAGGACAAGGAAACGTGCGATGCCTATCACGGACGACGAAACGGGCGTCAGGCAGTTTCAGGCTGGCGAGATGCGAACGATATCGTGCAGCAACTCCACTCGTTTCCCCGGAAAGCGCGCGATGATCCGCCCGCGGAGGTCGTCAAAGGTCGGTGCACCGTCGCGCCCATCGAGCATGCGCGCATCGTCCATCAGCACCACGTGGCCGTGGACCGGGTGCGAAAGAGCCGCCTCCACTTCCGTCGAAAGCCTTGCGGGATCGCGCGCCAGATTGGTCCAGCCCCAGTATCCGGCGTCGAGCCAGAAAAGCGCCGGTTCTGAAATCGTGGTCAACAATTCCGGCAGTAGCTTTTGGCTATCGCCTTCAAGAATGTGAACGCGCGGATCACTCGCGAAACGTCGCGCGGCGCGGCGGGCTAGCTCCGGATCGAATTCGATCGAAAAGAGTCGCTCGAATTGATCTTTTACCGCCGCTATCATTTCTCCGTAGTACGTGCCGGTCTCGATCAGCGTCCGCAGCCCGTATTGGCGCGCGTATTCGCGTACCGCTCGCTGCTTCACCAGATGCGGCGAGCGCACCGGTTGGCCACGCAGTTTCCAATACCAATAGTCGGGATAGTGGCCAAGCGCCTTGTAAGCGCCGTAAAAGGGCACATTGCGAAGGAATTTGCGGAATGGCACCAATCAGCCTCGCAGAAGCCGCGTACCGCTCCTAATGTCGCGCGAGCGCCGCGCGCCCCGGAAACTTCGCCGCCGAACCCAACTCCTCTTCGATGCGCAGCAGTTGATTGTATTTTGCGATACGATCCGTACGCGAGGCCGAGCCAGTTTTAATTTGCCCCGTGCCCATCGCCACAGCGAAATCGGCAATGAACGCGTCTTCGGTCTCGCCGGAGCGGTGCGAGATGATCGCCGCATATTTGGATCTGCGTGCCAGCTCCACCGCTTCAATCGTTTCCGTTACGCTTCCGATTTGATTCAACTTTATCAATATCGCGTTACCAACGCCCTCGGAAATCCCGCGCGCGAATATTTTCGGGTTGGTCACGAAGATGTCGTCACCGACTAACTGCAACCGGCCGCCCATCTCTTTCGTCATCATCTTCCATCCATCCCAATCGTCTTCAGCCAGTCCGTCTTCAATCGAGACGATCGGATACTGCCGCACCCACTTGCTCCAGAACTCGATCATCTGCTCCGATGTGCGCGTGGACTTGTCCGATTTCTTGAACACGTATTTCCTGGAGCCGCGGTCATAGAACTCGCTCGAAGCCGGGTCAAGCGCGATGGCGATCTGATCGCCCGGTTTATATCCCGCCGCCGTGATTGCTTCCAGCACGCGATCGAGCGCCTCTTCATTGGATTTCAGATTCGGAGCGAATCCGCCTTCATCGCCGACGGCGGTAGAATAGCCGTTTTTCTTCAGCACAGATTTCAGACTGTGGAAGATCTCCACTCCACACCGTAGCGCTTCGCGAAAACTCGGCGCGCCCAGAGGCATAATCATGAATTCCTGCACGTCGACAGAATTGTCGGCGTGCGCGCCGCCATTCAGAATATTCATCATCGGCACGGGTAATATGCCGGTCGGAGCGGGCGCCGTATGGCGCGCCAAATATTTGTACAGTGGCTGGCCGGACGCCGCTGCCGCTGCGCGCGCCGCAGCCATTGATACCGCCAGAATCGCATTGGCGCCGAATTTCGATTTGTTTGCGGTTCCATCGGCGTCGATCATTCTACGATCGACCCCGCGCTGGTCCGCGGCATCTATGCCTTTCACAAGCTTTGCGATATCGCTGTTGATGTGCGCGACCGCATTCTGTACGCCTTTGCCCAAATAACGCGCTTTGTCGCCGTCGCGCAGTTCGATGGCTTCGTTTTCACCCGTCGACGCACCGGAGGGCACGGCCCCCCGGCCCAGAGCGCCGCTTTCCAGTTGCACGTCGGCTTCCACGGTGGGATTCCCGCGCGAATCTAGAATTTCCCGGCCGTGAACGCTCACTATCTTCGTCGACATTCTTCCTCCGTGCTGCTCGTGAACTGCGGAGCCACGCCTTATGCGCAAGGATGCGTTCGTAGAGCTCGGTTGGATAATCTGGACGGAAGCGTTGAAATTCGTCCGCGGCCTACCCGAATCGCGATTCGAACCGGGCCGAGGAACTCACGGTTACTCCGGCTCCTCGATCATCGATTCCGGACGCACCACAATTGCGATACCGCCTTCGGAGACGGCGTAACGAGCGCGGTCTGCTTCGAGATCGTGGCCGATCACCGTCCCAGTGGGCAAATCCACGTGCCGGTCGATGATTGCGCGCCGGATGCGGCAGTGCCTCCCGATGTTCACGTGGTTGAAGATGATGGAATCTTCGACCTCCGCGTAACTGTTCACGCGCACGTCATAACCAAGAATCGATCGCTCCACGCGTCCACCCGAAACGATCGATCCGCCCGCCACCATGGAATCGAGCGCCACACCCATACGGCCCGGATCGGCGAATACGAATTTGGCCGGTGGATACTGATGTTGCCACGTGTAAATTGGCCAGCTTTTGTCATAGAGATTGAAAACGGGGCTAACGGACACGAGGTCCATATTGGCCTCGTGATAGGCGTCTATCGTGCCGACGTCCCGCCAGTATGCATAGGCTTTCTTGTTCTCGTCGCGGAAGTTGTAGGCGAAGACGCGATATTTGTCGATGATGCGCGGCAGGATGTCGCGGCCGAAATCGTGCGCCGACGAAGGGTCCTCGGCATCAGCGATTAGAATCGGCACCAGCAGTTGCGTGTTGAAGAGATACACGCCCATCGACACATTGGTTTTGTCGGGATGCACAGGCGAGCGCTTCGGGTTTGCGGGCTTCTCTTCGAAACCGACGATTCTCCAGTGCGCGTCCGTTTCGATGATTCCAAATCGCCGGGCGGCGGCCGCGCCATCCATCTCGACAGTGGCAACCGTCACGTCCGCTCCAGCCGCGACGTGCTGTTCGAGCATCGCCTGGTAGTTCATTTTGTAAATGTGGTCGCCGGAAAGAATGAAGACATAGCTCGATTGTTCGCTACCGATTGAATAAATGTTTTGGTAGACCGCGTCCGCCGTGCCTTGGTACCACTGCTGCGAAACCCGCATCTGCGGAGGCAGAACCTCGATAAAGTCGCCGTATCCCATGAGCGGCGACCATCCCCGGCGGATATGTCGATTGAGGCTGAGCGCTTTGTATTGTGTTAGGACAAAGACGCGGTTCAGGTCGCTATTGATGCAATTCGAGAGCGTCACGTCGATAATCCGGTACACGCCGCCAAACGGAACCGCCGGCTTGGCGCGATCGCGCGTCAGAGGCCATAGCCGCTCGCCCTGCCCGCCCGCCAGCAGCACACCAATTGCATTGCGCATCAATGGCATTCGATCCGATCCTTCGTACCGCCGCCCATTTTATATTACCGTCGCGATTTTTCCACGCGCGCACAACGTCCCGTGCCCCGCATCGGCGGGAGGTTCCGGGTTGATTACCAAGGCGTCAGCGTCTCGGCGGGCAAAACAGCGTGCCGGATTTAAGTCTTGACTTATTGGGTAGGCTCCGATACAGAGGAGGGAGAATTTGCCGGTTCGCAACGAGTCCGGATAGAATTAAGCATCAGTCCGATCACATCTCACATACAGGGGAAACGGGGGTGAATACGCGTGGCAGAAGTTGTTATCCAAGAGGGTGAGTCTTTGGAGAATGCTCTCCGTCGCTTCAAACGCAAGGTCCAGGCTGAGGACATCATCAAGGAGATCAAAAAACACAGCTACTACATGAAGCCCGGAGAACGTCGCCGTGCCAAGGAAGCCCTCTCGCGTAAACGTCTCCGTAAAAAGCAGCGGCGTGAGCAAGACTAGGCGGCCATCTCACAGGCATCTCTCCCAGAACTTCGGCGCCCCAAGTCCGTCGTTCCCAACGCGCGGTTTTCACCTGCAGCGATGGACAATCGGGGCCCCCGGCGCGTGGATTTTCGCGCGCCGGGGCAGAGGAGCCGGTAAGTGCTCGTGCCGTAGCGCGGGCCCTTTCCGGCCGTCTCTTTGCATGACCCTGCCTGCGTCCCCCGTGCGAACCCGGCCGGGAGCGGCGTATGGAATATCACGACAAGGTCCTGAAGTGTTCGGAGTGTGGCGCGGAGTTCGTGTTTACGGCCGGCGAACAAATGTTTTTCGCCGACAAAGGGTTTAAGAACGAGCCGAAGCGTTGCAAGGCCTGCAAAGCTGTTCGGAGCCAAGGCCATGACGCGAGTTCGGCTACCGTCCAGCGTGTGGAAACGAAAACGGTCTGTTCGCAGTGCGGCAAAGAAACGACCGTTCCGTTTAAGCCCACGCAGGGACGGCCGGTGTACTGCAGGGAATGCTTTCAGCAGCGCCGTTCGATCGGAGTGAATGCCACGGCCTAGCGGACTCCACAACGGTTTCGCTTAGCCGGAATAAGATTTGAACGATTTAATGAGCGCGCCCTTTGCGGACAGAATTTCGAGCTTCCGCGAGGGGCGCGTTTCCTTTTTGGAGGACTGTTCCGGCTCTGCCGATTTCCGCGATGTCGCGCTTGCGAGCAGGAAATCGCGCGCGCCGCCTAAAATAACCCCGGCTGCCTGCGCGGCTCTTGCATCCCAAAATGTTTGTACGCCAGCGCCGTCGCCACGCGGCCTCTGGGCGTGCGGTCCAGCAGCCCCAGTTGCATCAGATATGGCTCGTAGATTTCCTCGATAGCGTCTTCTTCTTCGCTTAATGACGCGGCGATGGTGTTGAGCCCCACCGGTCCGCCCGCATATTTTTGCAGGATCGTGAGCATCAAGTTGCGGTCCGTCTCGTCCAGCCCGTGCTCGTCCACGCTGAGCATCTTGAGGGCCTCGCGCGCGACCGCGAGAGTGATGTGCCCCTGCGCGCGTACCTCAGCAAAATCGCGCACCCGCCGTAGCAGCCGGTTCGCCACACGGGGTGTTCCGCGGCTGCGCCGCGCGATCTCCGTGGCGCCATCGGCATCGATCTGGATTCCCAGGATTTTCGCCGATCGCGTGATGATTTTTTCCAGGTCCGCTTGCGTGTAAAAGTCCAACCGGTGGACGATCCCGAATCTCGATCGCAGCGGCGCCATCACCAACCCCGCCCGCGTGGTTGCTCCCACCAGCGTGAACCGGTTCAGTTGATACGGATGGACGCGCGCGCCTGGCCCCTGACCAATGATCAAATCAACGCGAAAATCCTCCATCGCCGGATAGAGAATCTCTTCGAGCGCGGGTTGCAACCGATGGATTTCGTCGAGGAAGAAAAAATCGCGGGGCTCAAGTGACGTCAATACAGCCGTTAAGTCGCCCTTTTTCTCGAGGAGCGGTCCCGAGCTGATTTTGATCGACGAGCCCATTTCGCGCGCCAGAATTTGCGCAAGGGTCGTCTTGCCCAGTCCAGGTGGGCCGTAGAGCAGCACGTGGTCGAGCGCCTCGCCCCGGTTCCGGGCCGCTTCCACCGAAATCTGTAGATTTTCTTTTACGCGGTCCTGTCCGATGTAGTCGCTGAAGTTTGCCGGGCGTACTGTTGCCTCGATGCGCGCGTCTTCATCGAACGCCCGACCCGAGACCAGCCGCCGCGCTTCCGTCGCGTCATTCATCGCCA